>JANMSZ010000046.1:0-2791 GCA_031389925.1 Hyphomicrobiales bacterium
AGCCGATATCGTCGCGCTGGTCCATCCGATGGAGTACATCGAAGCGATCCGCGAAGCCGCGCCGTCGGAAGACGAAGGCATGATCCGGCTCGATGCCGACACTTCCATGTCTCCCGGAACTCTTGAAGCGGCGTTGCGCGCGGTCGGCGGCGGTGTGCTCGCGGTCGACGAGGTCATGAACCAGAAGGCGGCGAACGCCTTTGTCGCGGTGCGCCCGCCCGGCCATCACGCCGAAACGGCGCGGCCGATGGGCTTCTGCCTGTTCAACAGCGTGGCCATCGCGGCGCGTTATGCGCAGAAAAAATACGGCATTGAGCGCGCGGCCATCGTCGATTTCGACGTGCATCACGGCAACGGCTCGCAGGATATCTTCTGGGCCGACAAGAGCGTGATGTATTGCTCGACCCACGAGATGCCGCTTTTTCCCGGCACCGGTGCGCTCGGCGAGCGCGGCGAGCACGACACCATCGTCAACGCGCCGCTGCGCGCTGGCGATGGCGGCGACACGTTCCGCGAGGCCTTCGAGGTCGCGATCCTGCCGCGCTTGCGCGAATTCAGGCCGGAAATTCTGATCATCTCGGCCGGCTTCGATGCTCATACCCGCGACCCGCTCGCCAATCTCAATCTGCTGGAAGCGGACTACACCTGGGTGACCAAGAAGCTGATGGACATCGCCGACGACAGCGCGCAAGGCCGCATCGTCTCGATGCTCGAAGGCGGCTACGATCTGCAAGGCCTCGCCCGTTCGGCTGCGGCGCATGTCACCGCGCTGATGCGGGGGTAAATTTTACTACTTCGCCGTCAGCCCGCCGTCGATCGGGAAATCGGCGCCGGTGATGAACGACGCATCGTCCGACAAAAGATAGACGCAGAGCTTGGCGACTTCATCCGGCTGGCCGAGACGCCCCACCGGAATATCGGCGATCAGCCTTTGTTGCACGGCCTGAGGATTTTTCGTGTTCTCCGCGATGCCGTCGACCATCGCGCCTTCGATAAACGCGGGACACACGGCATTGCAGCGCACCGTCGGCCGGTAACGCGCGCCGTTGAGCGCGACGGATTTGGTGAGCAGCGACACGCCGCCCTTCGACGCATTGTAGGCGGTGAGGTTCGATGAGCCGACCAGCGCCAGGACCGACGACAGATTGACAATCGCGCCGCCCTTTTTGCGCAGCAGCGGAAACGCGTATTTGCAGCCAAGAAAAGTGCCGTCGAGATTGACCGACAGGACCCGCTTCCAGGTGGCAAAATCGATCTTCTCGATGCTGCCGACCACGGCGATGCCGGCAGCATTCACCAGCCCGTCGAGCCGGCCGTGTTTGCCTTCGATGTCCGCGGTGACACGCTGCCAGTCGGCCTCGGCGGTGACATCGAGCGTCACGTCTGCGCCCTTGGCGCTGGCCAGATCGGTGGCAATCGCCAGACCCCCGGCACCGCGCACCGCGGCCACCACGGCGCTCCCGATGGCGCCCGCCGCGCCCGTCACCAAAATGATTTTGTCTTTAAGAGCGGTCAAACGAATCTATCCTCATTTGCGTTATGGTTCATTGTCGAGCATTCATGACCGGATGTCACCCGTGCGCTCCTCTCTTCAACCTATATGCCTGATCACCGGCGCGTCGGCGGGGATCGGCGCCGCTCTGGCCCGCGTCTTTGCCCAGCACGGCCATGCACTGGTGCTGACCGCCCGGCGCGAAGGCCAGTTGAAAACTTTGGCCGACGAGATCGCCGCGCGCGGCTATCCGCGCCCGCACGTGATCGTTGCCGACCTAGGCTCGCCCGACGGCCCGGCCCGGCTGGCCGAGGCGCTGACCGCAGCCGGCCTCGAGCCATCGACCGTCGTCAACAATGCGGGCTTCGGGCTTTTGGGCGACGCGGCCGATCTCGACCGCGTCGCGCAGCTTTCCATTATCGATCTCAACATCCGGGCGACGACCGATCTGTCGCTACGCTGGCTTGAATCGATCAAGCGCCATCGCGGCGGCATCCTCAACGTCGCGTCGATCGCCAGCTTCGCGCCCGGCCCCGGCATGGCGGTCTATCATGCCAGCAAGGCCTTCGCATTGTCCTTCACCGAGGCCATGCACGAGGAGTTCAAGGCCGACGGCGTGCGCGTCTGCGCATTGTGCCCGGGACCGGTCGACACCGAATTCAACGATCGCGCCGGCATGCCGCACGACTACTTTCCGGCCTTTCTGCACCGGTCGGCCGAACGGGTCGCCCGTGACGGCTACCAAGGCTTCATGGAAGGCCATCGCGTGGTGGTGCCCGGCCGGCCCAACCGGATTTTCTCGCTGCTGCCCCGGCTTCTGCCCCGCGGTTTGATGCTGGCGATCGTCGCACGGCGGTGGAAACGGTAAGCCCCCGCAGTTGACGGCCCGGCTTAACTTCGCCATCCCATGGCATAAGATGCGCCCCTGTCACTCGCGCCCGGGAAGCGGAAATGGCCGACACCAACAACACCGACGTCAAGAAGCTGGCCTTCGAGCGGGCGATCGAAGAGTTGGAATCCATCGTCAAACGGCTGGAAGAAGGCAAAGTGCCGCTCGAGGAGTCGGTGGCGATCTACGAGCGTGGCGAGGCGCTCAAGAAGCGCTGCGAAGAACTGCTCAAGCAGGCCGAAGCCCGGGTCGAGAAGATCACGCTGGATGCCTCCGGCAAGCCGACCGGCAGCGAACCGCTCGACGTCGACTAAAAAACCCCGGAACTTCGCCAATCAGGGCCAAAAAGCGGCGGTAACACCATGGCGGCACGGCTGAATTGCCCGTCCCGGCACAACTGGTGTAAGCCT
>JANMSZ010000078.1:0-14373 GCA_031389925.1 Hyphomicrobiales bacterium
TCATGCGCCAAGGAAATTGACTCATGGTCATTCTCGAAGTTCAGGACATCCACACGTATTACGGCGACGCCTATGTTCTGCAGGGGCTATCGCTGCAGCTCGAGCAAGGGCAGATTCTCGGCCTGCTCGGGCGCAATGGCGTCGGCAAGACCACGCTGGTGAATTCGATCGTCGGCTTCAACCCGCCGCGCCGCGGCAAGGTGATGTTCAAGGGCGACGACATCACCAAGAAGGCGTCATTCGAAACCGTGCGCAGCGGCATGGGCCTGGTGCCGCAAGGCCGCCGCGTATTCCCGACGCTCGGCGTCGAGGAAAACCTTTTGGTCGCCGAGCGCAGCCCGGATCGTCATGGCTGGAATATCGACCAGGTCTACAAGCTGTTTCCGCGCCTGCACGAACGCCGCCTTCAGCGCGCCAAGACCCTGTCCGGCGGCGAGCAGCAGATGCTCGCAATCGGCCGCGCGCTGATGACCAATCCGGATTGTCTGATCATGGACGAGCCGTCGGAAGGTCTGGCGCCGATCATTATTCAGGGTCTTTGGGAAGCGATCGGCAAACTCAAAGAGCAAGGCCTGTCGATCCTGCTGGTCGAGCAGAACGCGAATCTGGCGCTCAAGCTGGTCGACTTCGTCCACGTCATGAGCAAGGGCCAGGTGGTCTATTCCGGCAAGCCGGCCGAGCTTCGGGCCAACGACGAGATCAAATCGAGCTATCTCGGCATTTAGACGACCGCGCACACAGCAGTTCCCGCCCACCCTCGTGAGTGGGCGAGGGCCGCGCCGCGAGCGACCGGGCTTTACATCATGGAAGCGCTTGCCGATGATGGGCTTGGCTCAATGCCGGCGTAAGGCTGCCGGCGCGCGAACGAACTCTGCTCAACGATAAAAATTGGCCGCACAGGCCATTCAATAATTAAGCCCCCGCAGGGGCAACAATGGGAGGAATACAATGTCTCGTAAGCTCTCTCGCCGTAAATTCATGGCCGGAACCGCTGCCGGCGCAGCGCTCGCGACGTTCAAATTCCCGTCACCGGCCATCGCCCAGGCCGCGCCGTTCAAGCTCGGCCTGCTGACCGTCAAGACCGGCCCGCTCGCGCAGGGCGGCATCCAGATGGAACAGGGCGTCATCGTCTACCTGAAGGAAAAGAATTACACCTTCGCCGGCCGCAAGGTCGAGTTCATCTCCGCCGACACCGGCGGCAATCCGGCCGGCACCAAGACCAAGGCGCAGGAACTGGTCGAGCGCGAGAAGGTCGACGCCATTCTCGGGCCGCTCGCCGCTTTCGAATTGCTCGCGATCACCGACTACATCACCGAGCAGAAAACGCCGATGCTCAGCCTCGCCGGCGCCGAAGACATGACGCAGCGCCGTCCGAACCCCTACTTCCTGCGTCCATCGGCGACGTCCGCGCAGGCCATGCACCCGATGGCCGACTTCGCCGCCAAGGAGCTCAAGCTCAAGCGCGTCGTCACCATCTCCGAAGACTTCGCCTTCGGTCATGAACAGATGGGCGGCTTCCAGCAGACCTTCGAGGCCGCCGGCGGCAAGGTCGTCAACAAGATCTGGCCGCCGCTGGTGACGCCCGACTACACACCCTTCGTCGCCCAGATCGGCGACTGCGACGGCGTGTGCCAGGGCTTTGCCGGCTCGAACCCGCTGCGCTTCCTCAAGACCTATGCCGCGGCCGGGCTGAAATATCCGGTGGTGACCGGCGAAACCGGCGGCGACGATGCACTGCTGCGCAGCTTCGGAGACGAAGCGCTCGGCATGTATAGCTGCTGTCCCTACACGCTCGACTATCCTACCGACGGCAACAAGCGCTTCGTCGCGGCGATGCAGAAGGAATACGGTATCGACCCCGGCTTCTACGCTGCCGGACTATATGTCGCGGCCCAAACCGTCGCGGCCGGCCTGGAAAAGACCAACGGCAAGTCCGACGACAAGGACGCCTTCATCAAGGCGCTGCGCTCGGTCGATCTGAAGGACACGCCGCGCGGCCCGATCAAGTACGACCATTTCGGCAACGTGATCGGCGACTTCTTCATCCGCCATCTCGAAAAAGCGAACGGCAAGTACGTCAACAAGACGGTCAAGACCTACAACAACGTCAGTCAGTTTTGGACCTATGACGAGAAGAAGTTCTTGAGCGCCCCGGTCTATTCGCGCAACTACCCGCCGCTGAAGACCTGATGACAATGGCACCGCGGGCGCCGCACAGGCGCTCGCGGTTTTATTTTGCGTAAACGCGGGGCCACGGCGGCATGAATTTCTGGCTGGTGCTGACGGTCAACAGCATAACGTTCGGCGGGCTGTTGTTTCTGCTGTCGGCGGGATTCTCGCTGATCTTCGGGCTGATGCGGATTCCGAACTTGACGCACGGTTCGTTGTTCATGCTCGGCGCCTATATCGGCGCGACCTTCGTCGTCGGCCTGCTCGGCTTCAAACTGAATTTCTGGCTGGCCGCGATCCTCGCCACATTGGCGGTGGCGGCGATGGGCGCGCTGGCCGAACGCCTGCTGCTGCGCCGCCTGCCCGGCGATCAACTGGCGCAAGTGCTGGTGACGCTCGGGCTGTCGTTCATGGCCGCCGATCTCTGCCTGATGCTGTGGGGCGGCGATCCGCTCAACGTCACCACGCCCGACGGCCTCGGCGGCTTCGTGCGCGTCGGCACCATCGCCTTTCCTATGTATCGGTTGGCCATTATCGTCATCGCCATGGTGGTCGCGATCGGCCTGTGGCTGCTGCTCGACCGCACGCGGCTCGGCGCCATGATCCGCGCCGGCGTCGACGATCCCGAGATGGCGCGCGTCGTCGGCATCCGCGTGTCGCAGCTTTTTACTATCGTGTTTGCCCTCGGTGCCGGGCTTGCCGCCTTTGCCGGCATCATCGGCGGACCGATACTGTCGGTCTATCCCGGGCTCGACCAGGACATGCTGCCCTTGGCCTTGGTCGTCGTCATCCTCGGCGGCACCGGCAGCCTGCTCGGCTCCTTCGTCGGCAGCATCATCGTCGGCTTCATCTATAATTTCGGCCAGGCGCTGCTGCCGGAGCTCGCTTATTTCGTCCTGTTCATGCCGATGCTGCTGGTGCTGCTGTTGCGGCCGCAAGGCCTGTTCGGCAGGCACGTGCCATGAACCAGATCGTGAACCTGCGCACCCTCGCGCTCATCATCTCGGTCGGCGCATTGGCGACGCTGCCGTTCTGGATGGGCGGCATCTATTACGTCAATGTCGCAAGCCAGATTCTGTTCTATGCCGTGTTCGCACTCGGCCTGAACGTGCTGGTCGGCTATGCCGGCCTGGTGTCGCTCGGCCATGCCGGACTGTTCGGCATCGCGGCTTACGCGACGGGCTACATGCTGCAGCTCGGCTATGGCCACACCGAGTCGATCCTGGCGGCGCTGATCATTGGCGTCGCGTCGATGGCGGTCTATGCGGTGCTGTCGCTGCGATCGACCGGCATCGGCTTCATCATGATCACGCTGGCGCTCGGCGAAATCCTGTGGGGCCTCGCCTATCGCTGGATCAGCCTGACGGGCGGCGACAACGGCATCAACGTGCCGAAGCGCCCGGCGCCATTCGGCTACTCGCTGGGAAACGCAACTACATTCTATTACACGACGCTGATCGTGTTCCTGCTCGCGATCATCGCCATGGCAATATTCGTGCGCTCGCCGTTTGGCGCCGCGTTGCGCGGCACCCGCGATCAGCCGCGCCGCATGAACGCGCTCGGCTATCATGTCTGGATGATCCGGTTCTACGCCTGCCTGTTCTCCGGCGTGCTGACCGCCGTGTCCGGCATCTTGTTCGTCTACTACACCCAGTTCATCAGCCCGCAGACATTGGCCCTGACGTCATCGGCCGAAGTGCTGCTGATGGTGATCGCCGGCGGGCCCGGCACGCTGCTCGGGCCCATCGTCGGCGCCGGGCTGGTCGTGATCGTCAAAAACGTCGTATCCGGCTTCATTGAGCGCTGGAATTTCCTGCTCGGCGCCATCTTCGTCGCCATCGTCATCTTGATGCCGGATGGCCTGGTGCCCGGCACCACGCGGCTGTGGCGGCTGGCCACGCGCCGACGCCCGCCCGCCGCCGCGAAACCGGAGGGCACACCATGACCGCCCTCACCATCAACGGACTGAGCAAAGCTTTCGGCGGCCTGAAGGTGACGCGGGACGTCACCCTCAACGTCGAGCCCGGCGAACGCCGCCTGATCATCGGCCCCAACGGCGCCGGCAAGACCACGTTGTTCAACCTGATCACCGGCGAACTCACGCCCGACTCGGGCTCGATCCATCTGTTCGGCCAGGACATCACCAAGACGCCGAGCCGCGACCGCCCGCACCTCGGCATGGCGCGCACCTATCAGATCATCACGTTGTTCGCCCGCGACACCATCATCCACAACGTGCTGCTGGCGCTGCTCGGTCTATCGAAGGCGCGCTGGAACCCGATCACCAACATCAAGCATCAGGGCCATCTGGTCGAACATGCCCGCGCGGCGCTGGACCGCGTCGGCCTGGCGCATATCGCCGAGCGCCCCCTGTCGCAAACGTCGTATGGCGAGCGCCGCCGCGTCGAGATCGCCATGGCGCTGGCGCAAAATCCCAAAGTGCTGCTGCTCGACGAGCCCTTCGCCGGCCTGTCGATCGACGAGCGCCGTGACGTGCACAAATGCCTGATGGCGATCCCGCGCGACGTCACCATGGTGATGATCGAGCACAACATGGACGTGGCGCTGGAATTCGCCGAGCGCATCACGCTGCTGCATTTCGGCGAGGTCATCGTCGAAGGTAACCGCGCCGAAGTCGTCGATAATCCGCGGACGCGGGAGGTCTACCTTGGCCATTAACGCGCTCAGCCTGGAAAACGTCAACGCCTACTACAGCGACAGCCACGTACTGGCCGACGTGTCGTTCGAACTTGGCGAGGCGCGCATGCTGGGCCTGCTCGGCCGCAACGGCGCCGGCAAAACGACATGCATGCACGTCGCCATGGGCCTGCTGCCGCCGCGCCGCGGCGAGGTGCGCGTGTTCGGTGCACCTGTCGGCGGCCTGTCGCCGGAAATGATCGCCGCTAAAGGCGTCGCGCTGGTGCCGCAGGGCCGCCGCATCTTCAAGAGCCTGACGGTGCGCGAGAACCTAATCGTCGCCGCCCGCAAGCCGGATGTTGGCGCCAGCCGACACGCGCCTTGGACCGAAGACACGGTGTTCGGGATTTTCCCGCGGCTCAAGGAGCGCAGCAGCCAGATCGCCGCGCACCTGTCCGGCGGCGAGCAGCAGATGCTGGCCATCGGCCGCGCGCTGATGGGCAATCCGCGCGTGCTGCTGATGGATGAGCCGTCCGAAGGCCTGGCGCCGCAGATCGTCGCCGAGGTGATGGCGACCATCCGCAAATTGAAAGAGAGCGGCCTGTCGATCGTGCTGGTCGAGCAGAACCCCAAGCTGGTGTTCGACGTCGCCGACGACATCGTCATCCTCAACACCGGCCGCGTCGCGGTGGTCTCGACGCCCGCCGAATTGAGCAAAGACGGCGTCGATCTGCGCCAGCATTTGGGCGTGTTCTGATTGAATAACCAACCGCGACCGGCTACTGGAAGCGTCACCGTCGCGACATACGAAAATCGAGGGAATGGAAATGGCGATCTGGAATAAATATGCGAACACCGCCGCGCGCAAACACGGCACGCCCTGCCGCGACAAGCGCCCGAAAGGCACGACCATCGACGCGCACACGCATATCGCCGTTCCCCGCGCCGCCGAGTTCATGAAGCCGCATCTCGACGTCTCCACCATTCCGCTCGCGCATTTCTCGTCAGCCGAGACCAAAGAGGTCGGCGCCAAGCAGGAAGGCGACATTCGCGCCGCCATGACCGGGCACGACGAACGCTTCAAGACCATGGACCACATGGGCGTCGACATGCAGGTCGTGATGCCACCGCCGCCGCAGCTCTATCACACGGTCGCGCTCGAATACGCCGTGCCGGCCGCGCGCATGATCAATGACGGCGTCGCCGAGTTCGTCGCCAAGCATCCGGACCGTTACATCCCGATCGGCAATGTGCCGATGCAGGACGGCAACGAAGCGGCGAAAGAACTCGAGTACGTCATGAAGACGCTCAAGTTCAAAGGCGTCGAAATCCTCACCAACGTGCACGGCAAGGAATTGTCCGATCCCGCCTTCGCACCGTTCTGGAAGAAGGCCGAGGAACTGGGCGCGCTGGTTGTCATCCATCCCAACGGCTTCACCGAGGGCCAGCGGCTGTCGCGTTTTTACTTCAACAACATCATCGGCAACCCGTTCGAGACCACGCTGGCGCTGCACTATCTGATCTTCGACGGCGTCTTGGAGCGGCATCCGAAGCTGAAGATCTACGCCATGCACGGCGGTGGCTATCTCGGCGCTTACTCGGGCCGTATCGATCACGCCTGGGGCGCGCGCTCCGATTGCCAGGCCAATCTGCCGAAGCCTCCGACCAGCTATCTCAAGCAAATTTATTTCGACACGGTGGTGTTCACGCCGCTGCAGCTCGAGGCGCTGGTGAAGACCTACGGCGCCGACCACATCGTCATGGGCACGGATTATCCGTTCGACATGCTGGAATACGATCCGATCGGCCACATCAATTCGGTCGAAAGCTTCGACGACGCCACCCGCGCCGCGCTGGCCGGCGGCAACGCCAAGAAGCTGCTAGGGCTCTAGCTGCTCGTCGATAATGATCGGCCCGGTTGCCGCTCCTTCCCTGCTCAACTACTGTGTGCGCATGGGGAAAGCTACAACCGAGCCGTCGCTGATCGGCCGCACCGACGCGACGCATATCGCGCTGATGCTCGCGGCGCTGGCCCTGAGCTATCTGCTGCCATTCGAGCTGGTGCTTTTGTCCTACGTCTTTCTCGGGCCGGCGCATTACCTCACCGAGATTTCCTGGCTGCATGACCGCAAATATTTCCTACCTCATCGCGGCATCGCGCTGGCGCTGATCGTCGTCGCGCTGACAGTCAGCTTCGTCGAAAACGCCTTCTGGTTCGGCGTCGTGGTCTGGATTGCGCTGGTGGCGTGCGCCATCCTCGCCGGCGCGCGCACCGCGCTGCAGGCGATGATCCTGGTGATGTTGGCCATCGTGGCGACGGCGTATCTCTACAGCCACGGTCCCGGCTTCGCGATCATCGGCGTGCTGCTGCCGACGCTCATTCATGTGTCGCTGTTCACGCTGGTGTTCATGGTGCTGGGTGCGGCGCGCTCGCGCAGCCGGGTGCAATTCGCGCTAGTCGCGCTTTATCTCGCGGCGCTCGCTCTGATCATGATCGTGCCGCCATCGTCGGCCACCGAAATTCCGGCGCTTGCCAAATTGGCGCAGGAGTCGTTCGGCAACGTCCCGCAGGCGCTCGGCCGCGCGCTCGGCATGCCGGATCTGAGGCTCGATGCGCGGCTCACCGGCCTGCTGTCCTTCGTCTACACCTATCATTACCTCAACTGGTTCATCAAAGCCGAAGTCATCCGCTGGGCCGACGTGCCGAAGGCGCGGCTCGCTACGATCGCGGCCGCCAGCATCGCCGCGACCGCGTTTTATTTCTACGATTACGTGCTCGGCTTCGCGCTGCTTCTGAGCCTCAGTCTGATGCATGTGCTGCTGGAATTTCCGCTCAACACCGTCAGCGTGCGTCAGCTCGGCGCTGTTGCCGGCGAAGCCTTGACCCAGCGCGCCAAACGCCGTCAGGCGTAGAGGAAATCCAGCGTCGCGGTTTCGGCGATCACGGCGCCATCGGTGCTGTGTTGGCCGGCGCGCGTCTGCTCTTCCTGGGTTTTGGTCGCCTGCAGGTAGGCGCCGAGATGGCGCGCACGTTCGATGATGCGGTAGTTCTCCGGCAGCCGCGCCGTCTCATAGCGCTTGAGCGCGGCCTCGACGTCTGGCTCGGCCTTCAGCGCACCAACCAACGCCGCGGCGTCGTCGGCCGCCTTCGACACGCCGGCCGCGACATGCGGGCGTGCGACGAAAGCGGCGTCGCCGACAATCGCGACACGGCCGAACGCCATGCGCGGCGATTCCAAATCGTAGATCGGCTGCAGGATCGGCTCTTCGATCAAGCGTACGATCTGCCGGAAGTGCGGCGCCAGCAGCCGCTCGGCGTCGGCGCGCATCTCCGCGATCGCCGCGCGGCTAATCAAAGGCGGCGGTATCGAAATCGCGTGAGTCTTGCCGCTGTCGTCGGTGAGCAGCCATTGCAGTTTGGTCTGCTCGTCGGCCGGGCGGTACCACACCACGTTGAATCGGCGGTGCCCTGGACGCAGATCGTTGTCGGGACCGGCCACCGGATAGCCGAGGAACTGCTCGCCCGGCGGCAGGCCGAACGACATGAACTCGAACAACTCGCGATGCGCGTCCGCTGGAAAAACGTCTTCTGCGATCAAGGCTCGCCACGCGGTATAGCCGGCATAGAGCGGCTTCGCCTCAGGCAGGCATTGCTGGCGCACCGTGGAACGGATGCCGTCGGCGCCGATCAGCAGATCCGCCTCGATAGTTTCGCCATCGGAAAAATGCGCGATCACCGAACGCGGCGTCTGCGTGAGTTTCGCGAGCCCGCGGCCGCGGTGATAGCGCTCGGGCGGAAACGCGTCGCGCAGCAGCCGGTAGACGCGCTCCCACGCGGTCAGCGTCTGCGGGCACTCGATCTCTTCGGTGAGCCGCCCCTGCGCGTTGATGATCTTGCGCGTGGTGATCTGGACGCCGAGGTCGCCGGTGGCGAGCCCCAGGGCGCGCAACCGTTCGATGAGTTCCTGCTGGGCGACGATGCCGGCGCCACGGCCGGACAATTCGGTTTCGACGCGCTCATAGATGTCGACGTCCCACCCGGCCCGCCGCAGCAACAGCGCGCTCAAGAGGCCGCTCATCGAGCCGCCGATCACCACCGCGCGCGTTGTCCCAGAACCGGTCAATTGATCTACCTCAAGCTTTCCGTTCCCGCGGTTTTGTTATATATGACACCTAAATCGCACCGAAGGAATTCCCATGGGTTTGACCATGCTCGATAAGGCTGCCGAGAAAAAAGACAAGTCCACCTGGCCGGCCGAGATCGCCGCCGAGTTCGAACATGAAGCCAAGAATCCGAACCCCTGCGTCGGTTCGACGCTGCTGTCGGAAAACGAGCGCAGCCGCGTCTGGATCATCCGCCTCGCCCCTGGTGAGCGCGTCGGGTTCCATCGCCACGTGCTGGATTATTTCTGGACCTGCGTTAGCGGCGGCCGCGCCCGTCAATATGTGCATGATGGCTCTGTCGTCGAATTCACCTATCAGCCGGGTGAGACCCGCCACGAGACCTATGGCAAAGACGAGTTCAAGGTGCACGATCTGGCAAATCTCGGCGACAAGGAAATAGTCTTCATGACCGTCGAGTTCAAAGACAGCGCCAACAAGCCGATGCAACTGCCGGCCGGCGTGCGGCCGCAAGCCGCGGCCTGATCGCCCACTCTCGTAAACGCCCGCCATCCGGGACACCTCCGGCGGCGGGCGTTTTGTTGCCTCGTTTGACCGATGAATCAATTGGCTAGCCAAGCCAGCAAGCTTCCTGCAAACTGTCGAGCAAGCCCGGACCAAAAAACACGGGCAACGTAAGAAACAGTGCTTCAAAGGGGAAACAAACCGGCCCATTCGGCTGCTTGATCGCAACCGCCCTGCTTTGCGCCACGCGCGCGCAGGGCGCTCCCAGACCAACGCGATCTGCTGAACGAATACGCCGGTTGAGAGTGGTATGGATATTTCCTGGGATTTGCTGCTGAACGCGATTGCCGCGGGCCTCCTGCTCGGCGCTTTCTATGCCGCCGTCACCGCCGGCATTTCGATCTCGTTCGGCATGCTCGACATCGTCAACATCGCGCACCCGGCCTTTGTCATCCTCGGCTCCTACATCGCCTATTTCTTCAACATCAATTTCGGCATCGACCCGATTTTGGTCAGCATCATCGCGCTGCCGTTCTTCTTCGCGCTCGGCGGCGGCGTCTATCAGGTCTATTACCTGTCGTTCGAAAAACGCGGCCAGGAATCGCTGCGCGGCCTCGCCTTCTTCTTCGGGCTGCTGTTCGTCACCGAGGTGACGCTGATTTTGGTGTTCGGCGTCGACTACCGTTACGTCGAGGCCGCCTATATCGGGCCCAGCGTCCATATCGGCATCGTCGACTTTCCGCTGCGCATGCTGGTGCCGTGCCTGGCGGCGTTGGCGATGTTCGGCGCGCTACAGCTGTTCGTCACCCGCACCTTCATCGGCCGCGCCATCATGGCGGTGTCGCAGGATCAACTGGCGCTGCAATTGATGGCGGTCGATCCGATCCGCATCAAGCGCATCGCCTTCGGCCTGTCGATCGCAACCGCCGCGGTCGCCGGCGCGCTGCTCATCATCATCCAGCCGATCGAGCCGTCGGTCGGCCGCGAATATATCGGCCGCGTCTTCGCGATCTGCGTGCTCGGCGGGCTCGGCAGCATGCCCGGCACGCTGATCGCCGCCATGCTGCTCGGCGTCGTTGAAAGCATAACCGCGACCTTCTACGGCCCGTCCTGGGCGCCTGCCGTATCGTTCGGCTTTCTCCTGCTCACGCTGGCCTTCCGGCCGGCGGGCCTATTCGGACGGTGACCCCTGTGAACACCGCAAAATTCTCATTGATAACGATCGCAGTCGGCGCCGTGGTCATGGGCTTCGCGCACTGGGTCAACGTCGATTACCTGTACTTCGCCAGTTACACGATCCTGCAGTTCATCGTGCTGGCGACCGCTTGGAACATCCTCGGCGGTTATTGCGGCTACGTGAACTTCGGCTCGGCGGCGTTCTTCGCCATGGGCGCTTACAGCTCGGTGTTCATGCACAAGTTCTACCAGGTGCCGATCCCGGTGCTGATCCTGATCGGCGCCGCGGTGTCCGGCCTGGCCGGCCTCGGCATGGGCTATCTGACGCTGCGGCTGCGCGGCTCGTTCTTCGCCATCGCCACGCTGGCGCTGGCCGTCGTGCTGCAGACTCTGGTGGTGAACTGGGACTTCGTCGGCGGCTCGCGCGGCGCTTACATCATCCGGCCGGAGACGCTGGAATTCCTCGGCATCACCATCAACTACATCGAGTATCTATTCTTCCTGATGCTCTCTTTGGCGGTGCTCGCACTGATCACGGCGCGCACCATCGAGCGCTCGCAGCTCGGCTTCGGCTTCGCCACCATCCGCGACGACGAACTCGCCGCCGAAGCCTCGGGCGTGCCGACGCTGCGCGTGAAGCTGATCGCCACCACGATTTCGGGCGCCTTCATGGGCATGGCCGGCGCGCCGTTCCCCTATTACATCGGCTACCTGCAGCCGTCCTCGGCCTTCGGTCTTGAGTACGCGGTCAATTCGATCGCCATGCCGATGATCGGCGGCACCACGAGCTGGATCGGGCCGCTGGTCGGCGCCATCCTGCTCGGTTCGGCGCAGCAATACGCCACCGTCACGATTTCCTCCGCCGTCAACCTGCTGATCGTCGGCCTGATGCTGGTCGGCTTCGTCATCATCGCGCCCAACGGCATTGTCGGGCTGGTGCAGGAACGCCTGCGCGCCTGGAGGAAGCCATGACAGGGACAACGACGGCCCTCCTCCACGTCGACAACATCTCCAAGCGCTTCGGCGGCTTCGTCGCGCTCGATGGCATCGACCTCGAGGTTCAGCCGGGCGAGCGCCTCGGCCTGATCGGACCCAACGGCTCGGGCAAGAGCACGCTGGTCAATTGCATCTGCGGCACGCTGCAAAACGAAACCGGCAGCGTGCGCTTCGACGGCAGCGATCTCAACGGCCTGGCGGCGCATCAGCGCACCCACCGCGGTGTCGCCCGCAGCTTCCAGCTGCCGCGGCCGTTCCACAGCATGAACCTGGTCGACAATCTGCGCATTCCGCTTCTCTACACCGTGCACGCCCGCATAGGGCCGCTGCGCTCGACCGGCGATCTGGATTCGCGCTGCCTCGAACTTTTGGAAATGGTCGGGCTCGCCGCCAAAGCCAAGCAGATGCCGCGCGATCTCACGCAGGTCGAGATGCGCAAGCTCGAGCTGGCGCGCGCCGTGGCGGCTGAGCCGAAGCTGCTGATCGCCGACGAATCCATGGCTGGCCTGTCGCATTCCGAAATCGACGACATCCTGAAACTATTGATGCAGCTCAACGAGCGCGGCATCACCGTCATCCTGATCGAGCACATCATGAGCGCGGTGATGAGTTTCTCGCAGCGTATTGCAGTGCTGGTGTCTGGCAAGAAGATCGCCGACGGCCTGCCGCAAGACATTGTGCGCAACCCTGAAGTGGTGAGGGCGTATCTTGGCCAGTAGTCTCACCATCGAAAACGTCCATGCCGCCTATGGCGCGGTGCGCGTGATCCATGACGTCTCGATCAACGTCAATGCCGGCGAGACCGTCGCCTTGCTCGGTACCAACGGCAACGGCAAAAGCACGCTGATGAAATGCATCATGGGCATCGTGCGCCCCGCCGAAGGCCGCATCATCGCCGACATCGACGGCGAGAAGCACGATCTGGTCGGCATGCCGACCGAGAAAATCGTCGACCTCGGCATCGCGCTGGTGCCGGAAGGCCGCCGGCTGTTCCCGAAATTGACGGTCGAAGAAAACCTGCTGCTCGGCGCGTCGCGGCCCAAGGCCCGCGCCCAGATCAAGACCAATCTCGATTTCTGCTTCGAGGCCTTCCCGCGCCTTGCGGAGCGGCGTAGTCAGCTTGCCGGCTCGATGAGCGGCGGCGAGCAACAGATGCTGGCGCTGGCACGCGCTCTGATGCTGGCGCCGCGCATCCTGCTGGTCGACGAGCCGTCGGTCGGGCTGGCGCCGCTGCTGGTCGCGCGCACTATCGACGCCATCAAGCAGCTCAAGGAGCACTATCAGCTCACGGTGCTGATGGCGGAGCAGAACTTCACGCAAGCCATCCGTATCGCCGACCGCGGCTACGTCATCGTGCACGGCAAGATCGCCTTCGAAGGCCGCTCCGCCGACGAGCTCAACAACAACGACCTGATCCGCCAGTTTTATCTGGGGATGTAGCTCTCTTTCCCCGGACGCGGCGCAGCACAAAGCGAAGCGAAGTGGTGCGCCGCAGATCCGGGGCCTCACCAAATTCCGTATTCGCGACCATCCCGGTTCTGCAGCGCATCACGAAGCCGTGCTGCGCTGCGCCCGGGACAAGAAAACGAAACGGCGCGGGATTACTCCCGCGCCGTTTTATATTGATCGTGACGTTCGAAAAGTTAGCTTACTTCCCGTACGGGTAGCTCACTTTGCCGGTCGCCAGATTTGCCGGTGTCAGTATGGTCTGGTGGCCCATGCCCCTCCAGGTCTCGAGGCCAGCGCCTTCCTTGATGCTGTGGTATTGCACCTGCATCATGCCGGATTTGGTCCATTCTCCGGTCGGGCCATAGGCCCAATCGCCCATGATGGTCTTGAAGGTAGTCTTGCGCAGATATTCAGCGATCTTGGCGTCGTCGAGGCTCTTGGCACCGTTGACCGCATCGCCCAGCACGCTGATGTAAGCATAGCCCCAGCCGCCGAGATAATAGCCAAGCGGATCGACCTTCGCGGCGGGAGCCTGCTCCTGGTACTTCTTGAAGAAGGCCGCGGCCGGCGCCATCATTTTTTCGGTCGGCACCCAGGTCTCGTAGTTCACGAAACCGTTGAGCTTGGGACCGAGCTTGTTCTTGAACACGGTGGCCTGCAAGCCGACCATGGCGCCGCCGATCAGCTTGGGCTTGTAGTTTGCTTCATTGACTGCCTGGACCATGTTGACCGAACTGAGCGGATAGGAACACACAATCACCAGGTCGGGATTGACCGCCTGAATCGCGCGCACGATCGGCGAGAGATCGGGCGTGTTAAACGGGAAGCTCTTGTCGTAGACGATCTTGACGCCGAAGGTCTTGGCGTTCTCACGCGCGCCCTCGCAAGCGTTTTGCGAGAATTCCGCGTCCTCGAAGGTCAATGCGACCGTGGTCGGCTTCGGCGTCTGGGCCATCGCGACCTCGAAGAAACCTTCGGTGAACGAGGGCTTGGTCTTGGGTCCGGTCGGGATCACCGAGAAGTAACCCGGATATTTAAACTCGTGATTCACATCGAGCGCGAACAGGCTGATGAGGGTCTTCTTCTTCTGCATGACGACTGGCAGCGCCGGCGCCACCATATTGGTAGCGTAAGGGCCCAGCACCAATTCGACTTTGTCGACGTCGAGCAGCTTGGTGTAGATGCCCGGCACCGGCGCCGACTGGCTCTGGTCATCGTAGTGGATGAGCTTGACCGGACGCCCGAGCAGGCCGGCCTGCGCACCGTCTATGACCGCACATATCCGCCGAACACCACCGACTTCACGCCGGTGATGCGCGG
>JANMSZ010000126.1:0-3031 GCA_031389925.1 Hyphomicrobiales bacterium
GCTCCGATCTGATCGTCGCCGGCAAGATCGGCCTCCTGCAATATGACAACATCGAACGCTTCGTTGCCGACGGCGCAAAATTGCGCGACGGCAGCGTGGCGAAGGCTGAGCTTCTCGTACTGGCCACCGGCTACAAGAACCAGCAGGATACCGTGCGCGCCTATCTCGGCGACACCATCGCCGACGCCGTCGGTCCGGTCTGGGGCTTCGACGAGGGCGGCGAATTGCGCAACATGTGGAAGCGCACCGCGCAGCCGGGCCTGTGGTTCGCCGCAGGAAGTCTTGCGCAATGCCGCATCTTCTCGCGCACTCTGGCGATCCAGATCAAGGCGCTCGAGGAAGGGCTGCTGAACTAGACGGCGATGCCGCGGCGGCGCGCCATTAGCACCAGCAGACTCCAGCCGATCGACGTCGCCAACGCCAGCGACAGGCCGACCGCGTTGCCGAGCGGCTCGGCGGTGACATGCAACACCGTGCAAGCGAGGGCGAAGCCGACCAGTCCGAGCGGCGCATTGGCCAGCACAGCGGCGGTCGGCTTGCCACCGACGCGCCTGTGCAGGATGAACATGATGCTGATCAGGATCACCGGAAACACCGCGAGAATGCCGCTGCCGGCCGGTCCAAGCTGGAAGCTGAAGGTGACGGTGATACCGACCAGCAGCGCGACCAGCGCGGCGCGCATCGCCAGATCGGTCCAGCGCGCGTGAAATACCGGCATGCGGACGTGGCGCAACGGCCGCGCCAGTGGAATGCTCACGCCCAGCACGACGACGTTCAGCAGGGCCGCGGGCAGCACGCTCCACTGGATTTCGTGCACGGTCCAGGCCAGCATCGCCCAGATCAGCATCGCCACCGGCAAGCTCACAGAAAGCGGCCGCTTCTGCGCCAGCAACGAATAGGTCAGCGCGAAGACCACGTTCACGGTATTGAGGGCGAGCGAGTTCACCGCGCTCTGCGCAATGAAATGCGTATCGTGGTCCATCGCAAGGAATACGTAGACCGGCCCGGCGCCAAGCGGCAGCGTCGCCACCAGCGCACCGACCAGCGGCCCGGCGCGCTCGGCCGTCACCGTCGCCGCCAGCACGAAGCCGGCGGTGATGGCCATTTTGACGATCAACGCGAGAGTGAAATAAAGTTCGGGGGACATCGTGGAGATTTCTCGCGCGGCGTTCTCGCTGTCGTTCCGGGCGAGCGTTTGCGAGGCCCGGGACCCATACTCCGCGGCCCCTCGATAGCATGGGGGCTATGGGTCCCCGCCTTCGCGGGGACGACCCTGCCTACACCTTCGCCATCTTCACATCGACCGGCGGGCCGGCCTTGATGGTCTGATAGACCACGCAATAGCGCTCGGTGAGCTTGAGCAACTGGTCGAGCTTGTCCTGCGGCGCATCGGTGTCGAGATCGAAGCGCAGGCGGATCTGCGCGAAGCCGACCGGCGCGTCCTTGGCGACGCCGAGCGTGCCGCGGAAATCGAGATCGCCTTCGGCCGACACCTTGCCGGACTTGAGCGGAATATCGAGCGCGGTCGCCACCGCCTTCACGGTGACACCGGCGCAGGCGACCAGCGCTTCGAGCAGCATGTCGCCGGAGCACAGTTCCATGCCGGAGCCGCCGGTGGCCGGATGCAGGCCGGCAACGGCCAGCGCGCGCCCGGTCTCGACCTTGCAGGCGATGTTGGTGTCGTCGAGCGTACCCTTGGCCTTCAGCGTGATGAAAGCAGCCTTGGCGTCGCTCTTGTAGCGATCCTTGATCGGCGCCTGCATGGCGCGCAGTTCATTGGCATCCATTACAATCTCTCCGTTATTACGTCGGCCTGAATTATGAGAGGCGGAACCAGAATCCAAGCGAACACCGTTGCATTCATTCTATTCCGCTTGCATCGGATATGGCTGATAGTCGATATGCGTCATGGTCGCAAAGTAGTGGGCAAACGGAATAAGCACGATTGCGCCGTTCAGGAAATTGCGGTCGCCTAATTTTATTCCACCTTCTGCCTTGACATGGATGCGATCGAATAGCCGCCAGATGCGCTCTCGTACGTCGCCGCGCATGATCGCATCTACCACCACGACGGGATCGAATTCCGACGATTGCAACGTCTCGAAATGCAGGCCACCGCAACCAAAATTCAACTGATACCGATTTGGTGGCCCGAATTGGAAAGAAAATGGGCATAGCATTCTACTATTCGGCGCCACGTCGAGCGCCGGACCATATTTATCTTCAGTGACCGCCCATGCGACAGCGGATGGCGGACATCGGCTGACCCGCTCGACGATATCAGCGATCGCTTTCTTATCATCCATCATAGTCACGCTGGCGTGAGCACGACGCGGCCGACTACCTTGCCGGCGCGCAACTCGTCGAGCACACCCGCGACCTCGTCGAGCCGCCGCGTTTTCAGCGGCACCGGCGGCAGGCCCTTGGCGCGGACGAGATCGAGCAATTCCTTCATTTCCGGCAGGCTGCCGACGTAGGAGCCCTGGATCGCCATCGCCCGCAGCGGGAAGAACGGCGTCGATACCGTGATGTCGCCGCCGAACAGGCCGACCACGATCACGCGGCCGCCTTTGGTGATGCTGTCGACGCCAAGCTGGACGGTCTTGGACGCTCCGACATAGTCGATCACCGCCCAGGCGCCGCCATTGGTCAGCCTGATGATCTGCTGCGCGGCGTCAGCGGCGCTGCCGTCGACGACAGCCATCGCGCCGGCTTTCATCGCCGCCTCGCGCTTGACCGGATCGATGTCGACGACGATTGAACCTTTGTTGCCCATCATGGTGTTGAGCGCGAGGCACATCAGGCCGAGGCCGCCAGCGCCGATGATGACAAGCGGCTCGTCCTTGATGATGGCGCCGGCCTTCTTCAGCGCGCCATACGTGGTGATGCCCGAACAGGCCAGTGGCGCTGCGCGCGCCGGATCGAGATCGCCGATGTCGAACAGATAACGCGGATGCGGCAGCATGACGAAGTCGGCATAGCCGCCGTCGCTGAACACGCCAAGATTGCGCGGCGTCTTGCAGAGCTGCTC
>JANMSZ010000159.1:0-19475 GCA_031389925.1 Hyphomicrobiales bacterium
GACTTCGCGTCGCTCAACGGCTGGAAAGACGACGATCACGCCGCCGCCTACGAAGCCTTCGTAAAAAGCTGCAACGCCATCCTGCGCGGCACCAAGGCGATGCGTGCGGCGCGGCCGGTCTACGGCGCGCTGTTTAATGTCTGCGAACGCAGCAAGGCGGCGGGGAAACTCGATCGCGAGCAGGCGCGTGCATTCTTCGAAGCCAATTTCAAACCGGTGCGCCTCGCGCCGCCGGGCCAGAGCGAAGGTTTCTACACCGGCTATTACGAGACCGAAGTCGAAGGCTCGCGCGTCAAGACCGCGGAGTTCAACGTGCCGGTCTATACCGCGCCGGCCGCCACGGTGAAAAACAAGAAGAGCAAGGTGTTCGCCGAACTCGACCGCACCAAGATCGAAGAAGGCGCGCTCGACGGCAAGAAGCTCGAAATCTGTTACGTGAAGAGCCCGATCGATCTGTTCTTTGCGCAGATCCAGGGTTCGACGCGGGTCAAGCTCGACGGCGGCTCGGTGCTGCGGCTCAATTATATCGCCAGCAACGGCCATCCCTATACGCCGGTCGGACGGTTCCTGATCGACCGCGGCATCATCGCCAAGGAAGACATGTCGATGGACCGCATCCGCGACTGGATGGTGGCCAATCCGGACGAAGGTAAGGACCTGCGGCGCAAGAACCGCTCCTTCGTGTTCTTCCGCGAAACCAATCTGCGCGATCATGAGGAATGCATCGGCGCGCAGGGCGTGCCGCTGACGCCGGGGCGCTCGCTCGCGGTCGACAGGAAGATCCACACGTACGGCACGCCGATCTGGGTCGACGCCGAGCTGCCGATCGAAAGCGAAAAGCCGGACACCAAATTTCAGCGCCTGCTGGTGGCGCAGGATACCGGCTCGGCCATCATCGGGCCGGCGCGCGCCGATATTTATTTCGGCACCGGCGATGCACTCGGCAGCATCGCCGGCCGCATCAAGCAGCACGGCCAGTTCGTCATGCTGGCGCCGCGCAGCGTCGAGGTGAAGGGCACCATCGACACTCCGTTGCCGAAGCCGCGGCCGAAGGAAGTTGTCGCCGAGGCGCTGCCCGTCGCCGCGCCCTCCAGCCATGAGCCGTGACGGCAAACGGCGGCGCGGCCTCACCTACGAAGACCGCGTGCTGTGGACCCATGTCACCAAGGCGATCACGCCGTTAAAGGCCGAGGCACTGAGCCCGGCCAACGACGGCGCGGATGAGCCGCCCGACGTTTCGCCGCCGAAAAAGCATCCGCCGAAATTTTCCAAGCCGGCGACGCAGCCCAAAGCCGCTGCCACGCCGTTATCGCCAAAACCGTCGGCGCCTGCGATGGAGCCGCTGACGCGCCGCATGAAGCAGCGTGTCGCGCGCGGCAAGCATCAGATCGACGCGCGGCTCGATCTGCACGGCTTCACCCAGCACGAGGCGCATGCTGCGCTGTTTCGCTTCTTGCGCAGCGCCACCGCGCGCGACGCGCGCCTGGTGCTGGTGATCACCGGTAAAGGCCGCGGCGGCGAAGTTGGCGTACTGCGCCGTCAGGTGCCGCAATGGCTGGCGCTGCCGGAATTCCGCGACCTGGTGATCGGGTTCGAGGACGCGGCCATCGCCCATGGCGGCGAAGGCGCGCTTTATGTGCGGGTGCGGCGAACCCGGAGCGAGTGAAAGCCTGCGTTTAGCCGCTTTGCGGCGTGCCCCGGTCTTGGTGCCAAGACCGGCACCGCAGGGGTTGTATACGTGCGCTAATGAATTTTTGCGGACGGGACAGAAAAACCCCTTATGATATATAACAGTTAGCGACGATATAGACTAAGTGTGCTCCGAAGATTTCATCTCCGTCGGCGCCTAATACAACCATCATACAACCTCCGCTTGTAACAATGGAGGGTAAGATGAAGGAGACGACGGAAGTCTTGACGATGCTGCGACACTCGCTCGCGATCTTGAGTTCGGTCGCCAAAAGCGCAGACTTGCCCGCGCTGGCGTTCCTCATCGGCATGGCCGAACTGGAGGCCGCTCACGCCGAGACCAACGCCACGCGTGATGCTCGTCGCCGAAAATAGATGGACAAGCCGGAGGCCGCTCGCCGGCCTCCGGTGCTTCTGTCGTCGTGTTGTTCGTCGAGCTTCCGGAGATCAGAGAATAAACCGGCTCAAATCCGTGTTCTTCGCCAGATCGCCGATGTGCTTATCGACGTAAGCGGCGTCGATCTTGACCGTCTCGCCGGAGCGGTCGGTAGCGGCAAACGAGATTTCGTCGAGCACGCGCTCCATCACGGTCTGCAGACGCCGCGCGCCGATATTCTCGATCGCGGAATTCACCGACACCGCGATATTGGCGATGGCATCGATGGCGTCCTCGGTGAAATCCAGCGTCACGCCTTCGGTGTTCAACAGCGCGATGTATTGCTTGATCAGCGAAGCCTCGGGTTCGGTGAGGATGCGGCGGAAATCGTCGCGGGTCAGCGCCTGCAATTCGACGCGGATCGGCAAGCGGCCTTGCAACTCCGGCAGCAGATCCGACGGCTTGGAGATGTGAAACGCGCCCGACGCGATGAACAAAATGTGGTCGGTCTTCACCGGACCGTGCTTGGTGTTGACCGTGGTGCCTTCGATCAGCGGTAGCAGGTCGCGCTGCACGCCCTCGCGCGACACGTCGGCGCCGCCGCGGCCTTCGCGTCCGGCGATCTTGTCGATCTCGTCGAGAAACACGATGCCGTTCTGCTCGCAGGCCTTGATCGATTCCTGGGTGAGCTGTTCGCTGTCGAGCAGTTTGTCCGATTCCTCGTTGATCAGAATCGGATGCGATTCCAGCACGGTGACGCGCCGCGTCTTCGGCTTGCCGCCCATCTTGCCGAAGATATCGCCGATATTGATGGCGCCCATTTGCGCGCCCGGCATGCCGGGAATCTCGAACATCGGCATGCCGCCGCCGCCGCCGCTCTGCACCTCGATCTCGATTTCCTTGTCGTTGAGCTCGCCGGCGCGCAGCTTCTTGCGGAAACTCTCGCGCGTCGGCGGACCGGAGCCGGGGCCGACCAGCGCGTCGATCACGCGTTCTTCGGCGGCCTGTTCGGCGCGCGCCTGCACGTCTTTGCGCTTGCGATCGCGCGTCAGCGAAATCGAAATCTCCACTAGGTCGCGGATGATCTGCTCGACGTCGCGCCCGACATAGCCGACCTCGGTGAACTTAGTGGCTTCGACTTTGAGGAACGGCGCGCCGGCGAGCTTGGCCAGGCGGCGTGAGATTTCGGTCTTGCCGACGCCGGTCGGACCGATCATCAAAATGTTTTTCGGCAAGACTTCTTCGCGCAATTTGTCGTCGAGCTGCAGCCGCCGCCAGCGGTTGCGCAGCGCGATGGCGACCGCGCGCTTGGCGTCGTTCTGGCCGACGATGTAGCGGTCGAGTTCGGAAACAATTTCGCGGGGGGAGAAGTCGGTCATGCAGGCACTGCCGGCGGCAGCCGGTCCACAAGGTGAGGGGGTAATAGCGAAAGGACGCGGCGGCGCAGCGCCGCCCAACCGATGCCAAGCGCCAGCACCAGCGCGCCCATGATAACCAGCGTTGCCACTATGAGGAGCGTCGGATTGAGAATGGCATTCGACAGCGCAATGCCGATGACGCCGCCGACATAGGCCAGCGCCGAAACCAGCAACGCGCGCCGATCGATAATCAACGCCACAAGGGCAAGCAGCAAGGCGATGAACACGATCACGACCATTTCGACGTTGTCGGACCTGAACGTCGGTCCCACCAACAGGCCGATCAAGGAATGCACCAGCAGTGGCGCGGCCAGCACGTGCAGCCAGAACGCGCAATCGGATCGCCGTGTTGCACGTAGCCGGTCGGACAAATCGAACCACATGGCGAAGACGAACACCACGGCGCCGCACAGCAACAAGAGCGCTGACCGCGCGACGGCGGCATCCCTGAACAAGGCGTCGCCGACCGCAAGCTGGAGCGCAGCGACAGCGCCGCCGGCGATCACGAGCAAGGCGAACGGAAAACGAAAGCGGGCATAAAACGCCGCGGCGGCAAGCGCGGCAATCCCGGCTTTGATCGATATCTGCAGCGAGCTGCCGCTCATCAATATCTCACGCGGCGTCCAGCGGGTGAGCATCGACGTGTCACCCTTTGCCGCCAGCAAGTCGGCGAGCGGGATCGCGGCAACGGCGAAGACAACGAAGAACACCAAGATCGCGATGCCCGGCAGCACCAAACGCATGCGGCGCACCAGCAACTCCGCGAGGCCCCACATGGTCGCAGCAGCGACTGCGTAAATCAGGGGACTGGCCTGCATTCCGGCAAACAGCGAAACGCCCGCCCCATACAGCACAACGCCGATTGCAAAAAAAATGTCGCTGAAGCCACGCATGAAGCGAAAGTCTTCTTCGTCCGCGCGCTCGGCCGCGCCGGTGCCGCGGCGTCTGGTGGCGAACTCGCGTAGCGCGTCCGCTTGGGCCTGCGTCACGATCGCGGCGCCAACTGCCGCATCGAGATCGTCGTCATGCAGCATTGAGCGACTCGATGGTGATGTTGCGGTTGGTGTACACGCAGATGTCGGCGGCGATATCGAGCGACTTGCGCACGATCTCCTCGGCGCTCAGCGGCCCGTCGAGCAGGGCGCGGGCCGAGGCCAGTGCGTAATTGCCGCCGGAGCCGATGCCGGCGACGCCCATTTCCGGCTCCAGCACGTCGCCGGTGCCGGTCAGCACCAGCGAGACGTTGGCGTCGGCGACGATCATCATGGCTTCGAGGCGCCTCAGATAGCGGTCGGTGCGCCAGTCCTTGGCGAGCTCGACCGAGGCGCGCAGCAGCTGGCCGGGGTACTGCTCGAGCTTGCTTTCCAGCCGCTCGAACAAGGTAAAAGCGTCCGCCGTGGCGCCGGCAAAGCCGCCGATGACGTCTCCTTTGCCGAGTTTGCGCACCTTTTTGGCATTGGACTTGATGATGGTCTGCCCGACCGTGACCTGGCCGTCGCCGCCGATCACCACCACGCCGCCTTTGCGGACGGTCAGGATAGTGGTGCCGTGCCAGCCTGGATTTTCGTTGGATGCCATACGCATGAACCCCTGGAATACCAACACATGTAGGGAGGTCCGGCGACCGATGCAATTAGGCCCTCAAAGGTGGCGAATCCCGGCAACCCCTGATAAAAGGCGCGCAAATTAGGACGCCGCCATGCGCACTGCCACCGTAAAGCGCAAGACCAAGGAAACCGACATCGAGGTCTCCATCGACCTCGATGGCAAGGGCACGTCGGCCATTTCGACGGGCATCGGCTTCCTCGACCATATGCTCGATCTCCTTGCTCGCCATTCCCGAATCGACATCACGGTCAAGGCCAAGGGCGACCTGCATATCGACGATCACCACACCGCCGAAGACACCGGCATCGCGCTGGGCACGGCGGTGAAGCAGGCGCTCGGCGACATGAAGGGCATCACTCGCTATGCCGACGTGCACGTGCCGATGGACGAGGCGCTGACGCGCGTCGCCATCGATATCTCCGGCCGGCCGTTCCTGGTGTTCAAGGCCGAGTTCGTGCGCGACAAAGTCGGCACCTTCGACACCGAGCTGGTGCAGGAGTGGTTCCAGGCTTTCGCGATGAATTCCGGCATTACGCTGCACGCCGAGTGTTTATACGGCACCAACGATCACCATATTGCCGAGGCCTGCTTCAAGGGCCTGGCGCGGGCGCTGCGCGCCGCCGTGGCGATCGATCCGCGCGCCAAGGACGAAGTGCCGTCGACCAAGGGAACGCTGGGGGGTTGATTGGGCCGTCGCCCTTCGAGGCTCGCTGCGCTCCCTCCTCAGGGTGACGGAACGAGTAAGCCACTGAGTCGTCATCCTGAGGTGCGAGGGCGAAGCCCGAGCCTCGAAGGATGACGTTAGTAGAGTGAAAAGAATGCCCACG
Organism: Hyphomicrobiales bacterium; assembly: GCA_031389925.1. Taxonomy (GTDB): domain Bacteria; phylum Pseudomonadota; class Alphaproteobacteria; order Rhizobiales; family Xanthobacteraceae; genus Pseudolabrys. The sequence goes on from JANMSZ010000159.1 coordinate 5,919, forward strand.
TTCACCGTTCACACACCGCCGCCGCGCAAAGACGAAAGCGTCACCGCTCCGGAACGCTTCGTGTTCGTGCGCGATGGTTTCCATTTCTGGGCTTTTCTGCTGGCACCGTTGTGGCTGCTGGTGCACCGGCTGTGGTTCGTACTGTTTTGCTATCTGGTTGTCACCGTCGCGCTGGCGGCCGGGCTGACCTGGATCGGTGCGCCGTCTTCGGTGAAAACCCTGGTGACGCTCCTCGTCGCTTTGCTGATGGGTTTCGAAGCGGCGTCGCTGTGGCGCTGGAATTTGACGCGCCGCAAATGGAAGACGCTTGGCTTTATTGTCGGTGAAGACGCCGAAATGGCGGAGCGGCGCTTCTATGCTGAGTGGGCGAAGAAACTTGACGAGCGCGACGAGGCGCCGGCGCCGACTTACAGCGCGCCGGTCTGGCGCGGTGCGCCGGCGCCGTCCGATGTCATCGGGCTGTTCCCGGAGCCGGGCGGCAATTCAGGAACTTTGCGGTGAGCGTCGCCATCGTCGATTACGGCTCAGGCAATCTGCACTCGGCGGCGAAAGCCTTCGAGCGCGCCGCGCGTGACAGCGGCCACGACCAGCCGATCGAAGTGACCAACGATCCGGCCAAGGTAGCCGCTGCCTCCCGCGTCGTGCTGCCGGGCGTCGGCGCCTTCGCCGATTGCCGCCGCGGCCTCGACGAGATTCCCGGCATGATCGACGCGCTCGAGACCGCGGTGCGCAAGAACGGCCGGCCGTTTTTCGGCATCTGCGTCGGCATGCAGTTGATGGCCGACGTTGGCCGCGAACATCAGGTGACGCCGGGACTCGGCTGGATTCCCGGCGAGGTCGACCGCATCACGCCGGCCGATCCGGACCTGAAAATTCCGCACATGGGCTGGAATACGCTGAACATGCGCAAAGCCCACCCGTTGCTGGCCGATATACCCGTTGGTCCGGATGGTCTGCATGCCTATTTCGTGCATTCCTACGAGCTGAAAGCCGCGCAGCGTTCCGATCTGGTGGCGCAGGCCGATTATGGCGGGCCGCTGACGGCGATCGTCGGCCGCGACAACATGGTCGGCACGCAATTCCACCCGGAGAAGAGCCAGAAGCTCGGCCTGCGGCTGATCGCGAATTTTTTGAACTGGAAGCCATGATTTTATTTCCCGCCATCGATCTCAAGGAAGGCCTCGCCGTGCGCCTGCAGCAGGGCGACATGGCGCGCGCCACGGTGTTTCACCGCGACCCGGCGGCGCAAGCGCAGGCGTTCCAGGCGCAGGGCTTCAAGCATTTGCATGTCGTGGATCTCGACGGCGCCTTCGCCGGCAAACCGATGAACGTCGCCGCGGTCGAGCACATCCTCGAGGCGGTCGGCCAATGCGTGCAACTCGGCGGCGGCATTCGCGACATGAAGACCGTCGAGGGCTGGCTGGAGAAGGGCGTCAATCGCGTCATCATCGGCACGGCGGCGGTGCGCAATCCTGATCTGGTCAAGGAAGCGGCGCGGAAGTTTCCGAAGAAGATCGCGGTCGGTCTCGACGCGCGCGACGGCAAGGTCGCGGTCGAGGGTTGGGCGGAGTCGTCGGAATTGTCCGCGCTCGAGATCGCGCGCCGCTTCGAAGATGCCGGCGTCGCCGCCATCATCTACACCGACGTCGCCCGCGACGGCATGCTGCAAGGCATCAACTGGGACGCCACCATCGCGCTGGCCGATGCGATTTCGATTCCGGTCATCGCGTCGGGCGGGCTGGCCTCGATTGATGACATCAAAACGATGCTGGAACCGCGCGCCAAGAAGCTCGAAGGCGCCATCGCCGGCCGCGCGCTCTATGACGGACGGCTGGATGCGGAAGAGGCGCTGTCACTCATTCGCGCCGCACGGGCGGCCTGATGTTCAAAGTCCGCGTCATTCCCTGCCTCGACGTCAAAGACGGCCGCGTGGTCAAGGGCGTCAATTTCGTCAATCTGCGCGACGCCGGCGATCCGGTGGAGGCGGCGATTGCCTATGACGCCGCCGGCGCCGACGAGTTGTGCTTTCTCGACATCACCGCGAGCCACGAAAACCGCGACACCATCTACGACGTCGTCACGCGCACGGCGGAAGCCTGCTTCATGCCGTTGACGGTCGGCGGCGGCGTGCGCACGGTCGACGATATCCGCAAGCTTTTGACCTGCGGCGCCGACAAAGTGTCGATCAACACCGCGGCGGTGGAGCGGCGCGCCTTCGTCAAAGAAGCGGCGGAGAAATTCGGCGACCAATGCATCGTGGTGGCGATCGACGCCAAGAAAGTGTCGAAGCCCGGCGAGACGGATCGCTGGGAGATTTTCACCGTCGGCGGCCGCAAGCCGACCGGCATCAATGCCGTCGAATACGCCAAGGAAGTGGTGGCGCTCGGCGCCGGCGAAATCCTGCTGACCTCGATGGACCGCGACGGCACCAAATCCGGCTACGACATCGCGCTGACCCGGGCTATCGCCGACGCGACCTCGGTGCCGGTGATCGCCTCCGGCGGCGTCGGCACGCTCGACCACATGGTGGCGGGCATTCGCGACGGCCACGCCACGGCGGTTCTGGCGGCCTCGATCTTCCATTTCGGCGAGCACAGCGTGCGGGAAGCCAAGGATTACATGGCCAAAGCCGGCCTGCCGATGCGGCTCGATCCGTGATAAAGAGCGCCTCATGACCAAGTTCACGTTGTCCGATCTGGAAGCCCGCGTGCACGAACGCGCCAAAGCGGGCGCGGGTGAATCCTATACCCGCTCGCTGATCGACAAGGGCATCGCCCATTGCGCCAAGAAATTGGGCGAAGAGGCATTCGAAACCGCGATGGCGGCCGTGCAGGAAGATAAGGGTAGGCTCGTCTCGGAAGCCGCCGACCTGCTTTATCATCTACTGGTCGTGCTCGAAGCGCGCGGCGTCACGCTCGCCGAAGTCGAGGCCGAGTTGGACAAGCGCACCGCGCAGTCTGGACACGCGGAAAAAGCCGCTCGCAAGAGTTAAGGCTGATGGAACAGCGCACCGAAAACACGCTTTCGCCGTACCGCACCTTCTCGCGGGCGGAATGGGCGTCGTTGCGCGACGACACGCCGATGACGTTGACCTCGGAAGAGGTCACGCGGTTGCGTTCGCTGCACGACCGGCTCGACATCAAGGAAGTCGAGGAAGTCTATCTGCCGCTGTCGCGGCTGCTGTCGCTTTATGTGACGGCGACGCAGCGGCTGTTCCGCGCGCAGGAACGCTTCCTCGGCACCGAGGACATCAAGATGCCGTTCATCATCGGCGTCGCCGGCTCGGTGGCGGTAGGAAAGTCGACCACCGCGCGCGTGCTGCAAGCGCTGCTGGCGCGCTGGCCGAACGTGCCGAAGGTCGATCTGATCACCACCGACGGGTTTCTTTATCCGAACGCCATTCTCGAGCGCGAAGGCTTGATGGAGAAGAAGGGATTTCCGGAAAGCTACGATCTGCAGGCGCTGTTGCGTTTTCTCACCGACGTGAAGGCCGGCCGCCGTCCGGCGCGCGCGCCCGTGTACTCGCATCTCACGTACGACGTGACGCCGAACCAGTGGGTCGAAGTCGACCGGCCGGAGATCCTGATTGTCGAGGGCTTGAACGTGTTGCAGACCGGACGATTGCCGAAAGACGGCAAGGCGATCCCCTTCGTGTCGGATTTCTTCGATTTCTCGGTCTATCTCGACGCAGACGAGGGTGTGCTCAAGGCCTGGTACGTCGACCGTTTTCTGACGCTGCGCTCAACTGCGTTCCGCGATCCGAAATCCTACTTCCATCGCTATTCGCAACTCTCCGACAAGGAAGCGGTCGAGACCGCCTCGTCGATCTGGGAGCGCATCAATCTGGTCAATCTGCACGAAAATATTCTGCCGACGCGCCAGCGCTCGGACTTGATCCTCAAGAAGGGCGAAAGCCATCTGGTCGAGGACGTGTCGCTGCGGCGGTTGTAAGCGTCACGCACCCGCTCATTCCCGCGTAAGCGGGAATCCAGAACCTATTTTCTTAGACTGGGTCCCCGCTTTCGCGGGGACGAGCGGAAAGAGCTACGCCGCCCGGCGGCTCAAATCGAAGTGCTGCAGATAGCGCTGCTTGATCGCCGACATTGGCAGCACGATCAGCACGTCGGTGGTGCCGAATTCGTGGTCGACCACCGCGCCGTCGCCGATGTAGGCGCCGAGCCGCAGATAGCCCTTCACCAGCGGCGGCAGCATCTTCAGCGATTGCTTCGGATCGATCGCTTCCTTCGACATGCGGTTCATCTCGACATAGCGCTCCGGCAGCGCGCGGGCGCGCCAGGCTTCCGGCGCGCGCGCGTAGTGATGCAGGAACGACAGCGGCAGCGCGAGCTGCTTGGGCTCGGTGCCGTCGAGACTGGCGCAGCCGATCATGACGTCGATGCGGTTCTGCAGCACGTAGCCGTGGATGCCGTGCCACAACAATTCCACGGTGCCCTTATTGCGGTAGGGCGCCAGCACGCAAGAGCGGCCGAGCTCGAGGAATTGCAGATTGGCGTGACGCGCGATCAAGCCGCCGATGTCGAATTCGCCGGAGGTGTAGAAGCCGCCGTACTCTTCGGCGAGCGGTTGGCGCAGCAGGCGATAAGTGCCGACCACCGCGGGCCGGTTGCCGGGGCTGCCGTCGCGCGCGGCGTGGTCGAGCACCAGCAGGTGATCACAGATCGCGTCATAGCTATCGACGTCGCGGCGGGCGAACAGCCGGCCGGGGTTCGGGATCGCCGAACCCTCTTGGTAGAAAACCCGGTAGCGCAATTTCTGCGCCTGGCGGACTTCGGCGGCGGTCTGCGCCAGCCGCACTTCCAGCGAGCCGATGCGGCCGAGGGATTGCGACGGCCTATGCGCGCGCGCCGCCCAGGCTTGCAGGCCGCCATAGGCCTGCAGCGTCGAAATTAGGTTCGGGACGCCTCGCGAGGGATTAAAAGGGGAGTTGCCGCCGCGGCTAACCATTTGATGTCAGGTCCTTTTCCGCGTCTTCGAGGGCTTTGGGAGCGATGCAGCCGAATCAGCCAGCAAGTTCCGGCAAGTCTACAACATGGTCCGGACACCGATTTATGACAATGTGGGGTAGGCCAGTTTAGGCCGCAAGCGGCGCGCGCCGCGCGGTTCCATCCAGTGCCTCGCGCAGGCGCTCGCGGTCAAGGGGCTTTACCAGCAGGGCATCCATGCCGGCGGCGAGGCACGCCTCGCGATCCTCGGCATAGGCATTGGCGGTCAGGGCGACTATCGGGGTGCGCGGGGTGCCTTCTTCGCCGGCGCGGATTCGGCGGGTCGCTTCCAGCCCGTCCATGACCGGCATCTGCACGTCCATCAAAATCAGGTCATAGGGGGCGCCGGCGGCGCGCGCGGCGGCCCAGGATTCCACCGCGGCTTCGCCGTTGCCGGCGATGGTCGGCGTATGGCCGAGCCGCACCAGAAGCGAACGCGCCAGCAGCGCGTTGATCTCGTTGTCCTCGGCGACGAGGATCGACAAACTTTTATCCTTGCCTCTATCCTTGCCTTTGTCCTTGCCGTCCGCGGGCACGGCGTCGCTTTCGGCGGCTTCCACGGCCGCGTCTTCGAAATCATCGTCGGCGCGCAGACGCGCGGCGAGCGACGCGGCGCGTACCGGCTTGATCAGGTAGCCGGTGAAACCGGCGGCTTTGAGCGCGGGCAACTCGTGACGGTCCGAAGGACGGATCAGCACGATGCGGCGTGGCACGCGGAATTTGCCGACCTTGCCATTGATAGTCTCTTGGGCGATCAGCTTTTGCGCCATCGGGAAGTCGACCAGCAGCGCATCCCATCGTCGCTCCGGCAGCAGTGCGAAGGCGATGTTCTCGTTCGTCGCAACGCAGGTCCGCGCGCCCCAGCGGCCGAGCCGCCGCGCCAAGAGCGACGCTTCAATTTCCGCCGCCGCCAGGATCATCATCGCCGTGCCGTGGAGATCGGGCGCGGCGAATTCGAGTTGATCTTTTTGCGCCGGCGCCGGCAGCAGCGGCACAATGAAACTGAACGTCGCGCCGGCGCCAGGTTGGCTTTCAACCGCGATGCGCCCATCCATGCGTTCGACGATGCGTTTGGAGATCGCGAGCCCTAGGCCGGTGCCGCCGAACTTGCGCGTCGGCGAGCCGTCGGCCTGTTCGAAGTCGAGGAAGACGCGCTGCTGATCCTGCGGCGCCAGCCCGATGCCGGAATCGCGGACCTTGAAGCAGATTTCGTTCTCATGCTCGCCCGGCTCGACGATGACCGCGACGCCGCCCTGCTCGGTGAACTTGATGGCGTTGCCGGCGAGGTTGAGCAGCACTTGGCGCAAGCGCGCCGCGTCGCCCACCACATTCGCCGGCAGGCGCTCATCGACGAAGGACGCGATCTCGATGCCGCGGCCTTGCGCGCGCGGCGCGAGCAATTCGACGGCCTCTTCGACCAGCGCGACGAGCGCGAAAGGACGCTCTTCGAGATCGAGCTTGCCTGCTTCGATCTTGGAGAAGTCGAGAACTTCCTCGATCAGCGACAGCAGCGTTTCGCCGGAGGTCTTGGCCGCCTTGGCGTAGGTGATCTGTTCGGGCGTCAACGGCGTGTCGAGCAGCAGGTCGGCCATGCCGAGGATGCCGTTGAGCGGCGTGCGAATTTCGTGGCTGACCATGGCGAGAAACCGCGACTTGGCGCGGTTGGCGGTTTCCGAATGATCGCGCGCCACGCCCAGCGCGCGCTCGGCCTCGACCCGGTCGGTGACGTCGCGGCCGACGCCTTGCACTTCGCTGCCGCGCTCGCCGCGCACCGCGACTTCGCGCCACGCGATCCAGCGCGCATTAGCGCCGCAAGCAATTTTCTGGTCGTGCACGCGGGTGCCGTCGGCGAGCACGGTCATCGTGCCGCGGTCCAGCACCGGCAAGTCCACGACCTTGCCGACCAGGGCTTCGCGGTTTTTCCCAGCCAAGGTGCAGAAGGCGTCGTTGGCGTACGTGACGCGGCCGTCCGGGTCGCGGCGCACGATGAGGTCGCCTTGAGCTTCCAGCAGACTGCGGGCGCGCTCTTCAGCCTCGCGCAGTTCCCAATTGCGGTCGGATAAGTCTTCGATGCGGGCTTCGAGCACGCGCAGTTTCTGCTTGTTGACGCGTCGGCGCATCAGCAGGAATGCGATGCAGGCCATGGCGGCGGCAAACAGCGAGCCGGCGCCGATCGCATAGGAATGCGGATCGTAGGTGCCGCTCTGCATGCGCACGCCGGCGAGAAAGCCCAAGCCCGCCGAGAGCACCGACAGCGTGATGACGACGCTGCGGCCGAACAGCACCAGCGACCTCGTGTTGCGCGAGGCGGCGCGGATTGCGGAAATGCGTTGGGCTGCGGATACGGCTTTCATTGTCTCCCCGCCGCCATTTGGCATCAGGAATCTTGCATTTTTATTCCGCGGCAACGGGCCGCCGGTGCGTTCGCGCCAACATGGTGAAAGGAGAGTTAAGCGCCGCGGTGAATGCTCGGCTGCAAATAAAAGCGGCACGACGCGCGCCGGATCCGGGCCTGAACGGCCGCATGATCAAATAGATTAACACGCTGGGTTGTTACTTTCGCACGGGGTGTCCTCGCCACTGATCCTTAGTTCTTTCCATTCAAATTAAAGCCAAGTCTTAGATGTGAATTTAAGATTGCAACAATGATCGCGGTCCGTCGGCCGCGATCCAGCCGTGCCGGGGGCGCGGTCCGAAACAATGCAGATCAAGCATTGATCAATCTGGGGGAATTCGATGCTTAAACGGCTCTCGGTCAACGTCCTTACCGCCGCAATTGCGGCCATGATCGCGGTGCCGCCGATGCTTGCGAGCACCGGAGCTTACGCACAAGCCGTTGTTGGACAGCCGCGGGCCTTCGACATGCCGCAAGTGGCAAGCCCGACCATCGATAAGCTGCGCAGCGAATACAAACGGCCCAACGTCATCAAATTTCCGAAGGATAATCCTTACACGCCGGAAAAAGCCGAGCTCGGCAAGAAACTGTTTTTCGATACGCGCTTGTCGTCGGGCAACCTGCTGTCGTGCGCCTCGTGCCACAGCCCCGCCTTCGGTTGGGGAGACGGGCAGCCCACGGGCGTCGGCAATCATATGAAAAAATTAGGGCGGCGTTCGCCGTCGATCATCAACGCCGCCTACGGCCAAGTGTTCATGTGGGACGGCCGCGCCGGCACGCTGGAAGAACAGGCGCTGGGTCCGATCCAGGCCGACGTCGAGATGGGCATGCCGCTCCCTGAGCTTCTGAGCAAGCTCAACGCAATTCCCGAATACAAGCGGCTTTTCGAGGTGGTTTTCCCTGGAAAAGGCATCACATCCGACGGGGTCGCCAAAGCCATCGCGACTTACGAACGAACCGTGGTGTCGGCACGCTCGCCGTTCGACGCCTGGGTGGAGGGCGATGCCAAGGCGATATCCGAAGAGGCGAAGAATGGCTTTCTCCTCTTCAATACCAAGGCACAGTGCAGCAGCTGTCACAGCGGCTGGAATTTCACCGACGACAGCTTTCACGACATCGGTTTGAAATCCGAAGATATTGGCCGCGGCAAATTCCTGATCGGGATCTCCAAGGCGCAGCAGGCGTTCAAGACGCCCGGCTTGCGCGAAATTTCTCTCCGCGGTCCGTACATGCACGATGGCTCGGTGCCGACGCTCGAAGCCGTCATGGAGCACTACGACCATGCCGGTATCAGCCGCGACAGCCGCTCCGATCTGATCAAGCCGCTCGGACTTTCGGCCAAGGAAAAGCGCGATCTCGTCGAATTCACGAAAACGCTGACAGCCACTTCATCGCCGACCACGATGCCGGTTCTGCCGCGCTAACGCACTCAGAAGCACCAGGAGGTTTACAATGAGACACACCATGCCGACCGGCATCAAGATCGCGGCCGTTCTCGCATTCCTCGCCGGCACCGCCGTCGCGTTCGCGGCCGAGCGGACGATCAGTCAAAAGGGCAAAGTCTTTTCGGAGACCGACATCACCATCAAGGTCGGAGACACGTTGTCCTTTCTCAATGACGACACCATCGCGCACAACGTCATTTCCATGAGCCCCGGCAACCAGTTCAACCTCGGCTCGATCAAGCCCGGCCTGTCGACGCCGGTGACGTTCAAGAATGCAGGCAGCGTGCAGATCATCTGCGCCATCCACCCGTCGATGAAGATGCAAGTCCAAGTCACCGAGTAACTCTTCCGGGCAGTCGAGAGACCAAAAATGTCCATTCGATATAAGCTGCTTCTTGCGATGAGCGCGATTGTCCTTCTCGCGGTCTGTTCGGCCGTCTATGCCCTGGGCCTGGTTACATCATCCAGCGCACTGGTCGTGCGGCTTTACGATGGCCCGCTGATGGCCATCAACCACGGCCGCAGCGCGCAGTTCAATTTCGCCGAAGCGCGGCACGATGTCGAACGCGCCGTCGTGATGCGGGAGGCGGCACGCCCCGAGAACCTGGCCAAGATCGAAAAGACCTTGAAGCAGTTCGCAGCCGATCTGGGCATCGTCCGCGAGCGAATGGCAAATGCCGATACGTTCAATACGCAACTGGATAAGGTTCTTACTCTCGTCGATGCCTGGCACAAAAAGAGCATGAACTATTTGCGTCCGCCGGCCGCCGGCGTGACCGAACTTCTGTTGCCGGAAAGCATCGTCAAAGACGGCCGCTCGATCGGCGAGGCGATCGATAATATCGTCGAGAACATCAGCGCTCACGGCTTCGATTTCCGCACCGACGCCGAGGCCGCCGCGTCGACCTCCAAGATCACCATGATCGGCCTGGCCATCGCCACGGTGCTGGCCGGTCTGATCCTGGCGCTGGGCATGGCGTCGTCATTGACCAAGCCGTTGCGGGCGCTGGCCAGGCCGCTCGAGGAAATCGCGCACGGCAATTTCTCGGTCGAAGTGCCGGGCGTCGGACGCAAGGACGAAGTCGGCCGCATCGCCGAAGCCGTCAACGAAATGGTCCAGCGCGTCCGCTCGACCTTGGGCGAGATCAGGGATTCGGCGCGCGAGGTCACCAACGCCTCGGCGGAAATCTCCTCGAGCACGACCGACCTCTCCCAGCGCACCGAGGAGCAGGCCGCGAGTCTGGAGGAGACCTCGGCCTCGATGGAGGAAATGTCGCAGACCGTGAAGAAGAATGCCGCGAACGCTCAGCATGCCAGCGACGCGGCGGGCAACACGCGCCACGTGGCCGATCGCGGCGGGGCTGTCGTGGCGAAAGCCGTCGGCGCCATGGCCAAGATCGAAGACTCCTCGCGCAAGATCACGGACATCATCGGCGTCATCGACGAGATCGCGCGGCAGACCAATCTGCTCGCGCACAACGCCGGGGTGGACGCGGCGCGCGCCGGCGAAGCCGGCCGCGGCTTCGCGGTGGTGGCGTCCGAAGTGCGCAGCCTGGCGCAACGCTCGTCGCAAGCCGCCAAGGACATCAACGGTCTTATCACCAACAGCACCAGCCAGGTGAAGGACGGCGTCGAGCTGGTCAATCAGGCCGGCACCGCGCTGACCGAGATCGTGGATTCCATCAAGACCGTGGCGTCAATCATCGACGACATCGCCTCTGCCAGTGCCGAACAGGCCAGAGGGCTCGACGAGATCAACCGGGCGATCAACCAGATGGACGAGGTGACGCAACAGAACTCGGCGTTGGTCGAGGAAAACGCCGCGACGGCCAAGATGCTCGAAAACCAGGCCAAGGCGATGGACGAGCAGGTTTCGTACTTCAAGGTCGAAGCCGACGTCGACGAAGAGGAAGTCGAAGCGCAGGAAGAGGCCGCGCAGCCGGTTCGCGAGACGCGCCGACCGCTGCGGGGGCCGGCGGCACGGGTGGCGAAAGCCGCCTAGCCTTTCGACGCGAAGGCGATCAGCGGCGGGCGGCGGCTTGGTTTGCTGCCGCCTGGCGGACAGCGGTCCGGCGGGTGTTCTGCCAGATCACCGCGAACAAGGCCGCGGCGTCCTGCTCGCTGAAGCTCGCCGAGCGCACGTAAATTTTGGTGTCGGCGTCGGCGCGCGACAGCGCCACGGTCAGGTCAGGCGTTAGCGCCGCCGCATCGACGCGCACGGTCTTGAGCGAGGTCGCGCCGCTGCAGGCTTGCGCCGCGTCGCCGTCATCGACCATCACGAAGTCGGCGGCCGCTGGATCGTCGACCAGTTGCAGGCGCACGCTCGGATTGGCCGCGGCATTGTCGATGCGCACGGTGTAATCCGCGGCGGCGCTGCCCGATAATTCGTAAGCCGCTTTGCCGGCGGCGAAACAAGGCTTGGCGGGCGAGGCGCTCGGCGAGAAGAACGAGCCGGCGGTGGCCGCCGGCACCGCGACGGCCAAAGCCATCAGCGAGATCACGTGAGCGCGTTTCATGGTGGCCCCCAGCCGAGCGCGGCCAAATCGGCGCGCTGCTGCAAGGCTAGGGGTGACTAATTACCGGTTGATTAAATATTGCGTCAGACTGATTACCTAGGCCGCCGGCACCGTCGCCAACCTACGCCGCCAACCTACGCGGCTTTGCGCACTTCGTCGGTCAGCGCGCGGTACGACAGCGCTTCCGCCAGATGCACGCGGCCGACCGTCGCGGCGCCGTCGAGATCGGCCAAAGTGCGCGCGACGCGCAACACCCGGTGATAGCCGCGCGCCGACAGACGCATCTGGTCGGCGGCGTCGCGCAGCAGCGCCATGCCACCAGCGTCTGCGCGCGAGACTTCCTCGAGCACCGGGCCGCTGGCTTGCGCGTTGGTGCGCACATGCGGCAGGCCCATGCCGGCGTAGCGCTCGGTCTGGATATCGCGGGCGCGCGCGACGCGGGCGGCGACTTCGCGGCTGCCTTCGGAGGGCGGCGGCAGGATCAGATCGGCGGCGGTGACGGCGGGAACCTCGATGTGCAGGTCGATACGGTCGAGCAGCGGACCCGACAGCCGGCCCTGGTAGTCGGCGGCGCAGCGCGGATTGGGCCCGCGTTTGCAGGCAAAACCGGGATCGCTGGCGCGGCCGCAGCGGCATGGATTCATCGCCGCCACCAGCATGAAGCGCGCCGGATAGGTGATGCGGTGATTGACCCGCGCGATCGCGACCTCGCCGGTTTCCAACGGCTGACGCAACGAGTCGAGCACCTGCGCGGAAAATTCCGGCATCTCGTCGAGGAACAGCACGCCGTTATGCGCCAGCGAAATTTCGCCGGGCCGCGCGCGCAAACCGCCGCCGACCAGCGCCGGCATCGACGCCGAATGATGCGGCGCGCGGAATGGCCGCTTGTTGGTGAGCGCGCCGCCTTCGATCACGCCGGCGACCGAGGCGATCATCGACACTTCAAGCAATTCGGTCGGCGACAGCGGCGGCAGGATCGACGGCAGCCTCGCTGCCAGCATCGACTTGCCGGCGCCGGGCGGCCCGACCATCACCAGATTATGGCCGCCGGCGGCGGCGACCTCGAGCGCGCGCTTGGCGCTCTCCTGGCCTTTGATGTCGGCGAGGTCGAGCGGCATGCCGTCGAATTCGCGGATTTTCGGCAACGGCCGCGTCAGCACCTGCGTGCCTTTGAAATGATTGGCGAGCTGGATCAGCGATTGCGCCGCGACGATTTCGATCTCCGGGGAAGCCCAGGCCGCCTCCGGCCCGCAAGCCTGTGGACAAATCAAACCCTGCCCGCGCGCATTGGCGCCGATCGCCGCCGGCAGCACGCCGGCCACCGGCGCGATGCCGCCGTCGAGGCCGAGCTCGCCGAGCACCGTGAAGCCGGCAATCGCGTCCTGCGGAATGGCGCCGATCGCCGTCATCAGGCCGAGCGCGATCGGCAGGTCGTAGTGGCTGCCTTCCTTCGGCAGGTCGGCGGGCGCCAGATTGATGGTGATGCGGCGCGCCGGCAAAGCGAGGCCGGAGGCGACCAATGCGGCGCGCACGCGCTCCTTGGCTTCCGACACCGCCTTGTCGGGCAAGCCGACAATGTTGAAGGCCGGCAGGCCGGGCGCGACCTGCACCTGGACGTCGACGGCGCGGGCTTCGATGCCCTCAAAGGCGACCGTGCTGACGCGCTGGACCATCCATCCGCCCCTGTTGCTACCTGGGCGTGTAGCCCAAGTTGCAGAGGGGAACAAGAACATTTGCAGAACAAACCGACTCAGTTATGGTGGCGTCAACAACAGGGATCGCGACCATGATCGACACCAAAGCGATGGCGCTTGAGCTGGAGCAGGCTCGGCAGGCCCGGATCGAGGCCGAAACTGCCTATTGCGACATCGAGGAATTGCTCTGGCAGATGCACCATCAGCAGCCGCAAGAGCCGCGCATCGCCTACGCCTTCGACGGCTTCGGTCGGGCATTGGCCGACTGGGCGAACTAACGAGTCCGGCTGGTTTTGCGGCCCTGAGGGCTGCTTGCAGGCCGCTATCGGCCACTGAACGAGCAGGATCGGCTAGGCGGCTTTACGTTTCTTCTCAATCACATCCCACACCAGCGCCGCGGCGTCGGGGCCGCCGAGGTTCTTCACGGCGCGGATGCCGGTCGGCGAGGTGACGTTGATCTCGGTGATCCAGTCGCCGATCACGTCGATGCCGACGAAGATCATG
>JANMSZ010000209.1:0-11988 GCA_031389925.1 Hyphomicrobiales bacterium
TAGCCGCCCTTCCAGCCCCAATAGGTCCAGGTGCCGGCCAGACGATCGAACACCTGCTTGGAGGAGTGCTCGCCGATGATGCGTTCTTTTTCCGGCAGCGCTGCGAGCGCTTCCTCGTCGGCGACCGAGCGCCACAGGAACGAGGGCACGGTGTTTTCTTCCACCTTCTTCAGACGGGCGGGGACGCCGGCTTTGCGGAAATACTTCTGCGCCAGAACGTCGGAGGCGACCTGCGACCAGAATTCCGGAATCTCGACATCGTCGAGCTTGAACACGATCGAACCGTCGGGATTCTTGATCTCGCTGGTGGTGAGACGGAAATTGAGGCCCGCGTAGGCAGACTGGCCGTCCTTGGTGTAGCGCCGTTCGATCCGCATGTGTCTCTAGCCCCTTCAATGGCCAGGCGGCTTACCGCCCGATTATCGCCCGCGGACATGTCCCTGTCCGCTGTTTCTTGCTCAACTCACGCTGTCCGACACGCCACCGTTACGCAGGCACCTTAGATACTATGTCCGGTACTCTGATCCGGCACCGGTACCTCCCGGGGTTTTGACCCCGAGACACAGAAGTTCCCCGTCCCAAAGCGCCAGATTCTGGCGTGGGCTGAGCGACTAAGCGTCGTTTTGAGCGTTCGGGCCGCGACTTAAACTCACACCGCACCGAACAATCTGAAGCTAAGTGGACTCACCCAAGACGTCAAGCGATAGTAGGTCTGGCTGGTTAATAATCTACCTATTGTGCCAGACCAGTGAACTATGGGGAAAAGACTGGGCGAGAACGGGGTGAGTATTGAGCTATCCGGCGGCCCCGGAAAGCGTTTTTCTCGAGCGCCGGGGGTAGGCTTTAATCCCGCCGGGCGTGACACTAAAAAGACCGGAAAACCGGGATTCCGGGAAATCCCCAGCTAAAAACCGGCCGGGCCCGGTCCGTGGACAGCCACGGGAAAAGGGATGGGAACCCGTTATCGCGGTCGCTGATTCTCGAAACCGCGTCAGTGCCTTAGCGGGCATGCCGGGCGCCCGGGTTAGCGTGAGGCGGTTACTCCGGACTGTGGATTGGATTTTGGCTGCGTCTGTCCGGCGCCGGTCATAACGAAAAAGGCGGACCTTTCGGGTCCGCCTTTCGCACCGGCACTGTCATTCTTGAATATCGGCGCTGGCCTTCGTCGAAATTGCCCGACTCGGCATCGCGCTGATGAATTCCTGGGCACCATACCCGTAAGAATGAGGCAAACGCAATATGGATGAGCCCATGCGACGCGACGATGCGATGTCCACTTGCCGAGACACTTGGCAAGGGAGGCGCGCTGGACACATGTCCGGCGAGGTGCCAAAACGCCAGTGTCGCAGACCTCTTCAAAGCGCGATGGCAATGAAAATATTTTTTCTCAAGCTGTTCACCTGGTGGAACGGTCAGACCTTCGGAACCCAGTTCTGGACCTGGCTGTACGGCGAATTTGTCGGCGAGGATGAATTCGGCAACCGTTATTTCCGCACCAAAGGCGGCAAGATCGACGCCCGGCTCGGCTTCGAGCGGCGCTGGGTGGTGTACAACGGCTACGCCGAGGCCTCGAGCATCCCGCCGTCCTGGCATGGCTGGATCCACCACACGGTCGACACGCCGCCGACCGAAGAGAAATACAAGCCGCGTCCTTGGCAAAAGCCGCACCGCCCGAACATGACGGGCACGCCCGGCGCGCTGCGTCCGCCGGGCTCGACGCTGGCGCAAGGCCGCAGGCCCAAGGCCACCGGCGACTACAAAGCATGGACGCCGTAGCGATGACCGCCAATAGGCAGCGATGGGGCGCTACGCTTACCGTTGCCTTTGCTGTTGCCATCCTGATCGGCGCAAGCACCGCGCAGGCCCAGGACGTCAAATATCCGGCCAAGAGGATCAACTTCGTCGTGGCCTTTGCCGCCGGCGGCTTTGCCGACACGATGGCGCGTTTCGTGGCGCAGAAACTCAGCGAGAAGCTGGGCCAGCCGGTCGTGATCGAGAACCGCGGCGGGGCCGGCGGCAATACGGCGGCGCGCGCCGTGCGTTCGTCCGAGGCCGACGGGTATACCGTGCTGGTGACGACGACGGCGCTGGCGATCAACGCCACGATGTACCGCCAGCTCGATCTGTCGCTCGACCAATTGTCCACCGTCGCGATTTCCGCGGCGTCGCCGGAGACGATTGCGGCGCATCCGAGCAAGGCGCCGGGCGGCTTGAAGGAGTTCCTGGCCTGGGCCAAGGACCGCGAGATCACGTTCGGATCGGCCGGCGTCGGCTCCGGATCGCATCTTGCGGCGGAATATTTCTTCAAGGTGCACGCCAAGGTGAAGGCCTTGCATGTGCCGTTCCGCGGCGGCGCCCCGGCGATCCAGGCCGTGCTCGGCAACCAGATCGACCTGGTCGCGTCTTCCTTCGGCGTGAACGCGCAGGTGAACGACGGCATGCTGAAGGGGCTCGCGGTGGCGAGCCCCGAGCGCAACCCGACGATGGCCCAGGTGCCGACTTACAAGGAAGCCGGATTTCCGTTTGTCGCCGAGTCCTGGGTCGGGTTCTTCGTTCCGGCCCATACAAATCCCGCCATCGTCGCCAGGCTCAACGCGGCGATCAACGAGGCCATGGCCGAACAGGCCGGCCGCGATCATCTGACCAAGCTGGGATTCCAGGTTGCGCCGCGCTCCGTTGCGGAGTCGCAGAGCTATCTGAAATCGGAAGTCGGAAAATGGGGCGAAATGGTGCGTGCCCTCAACGTCTACGTGGATTGAGCGGACGCCGGCCAAAGACGCCCCACGAGATTGTCTTATTGTTTCGGTATTCCAACGGCCTCAATGCAGCGGCGATTCAGCCGCATGAAATAGGAGTGCATCGAATGCGTCGCCTCATCATGACCTTGATGTTCGGAGCGCTGCTGGCGCTGACGCCGTCTCTCATTCAGAGCAGCTACGCCCAAACGCCGGCTCCGAAGGCCGCGCCCATGGCTGCTCCGGCCGCAAAGAAGGACGCCGCACCCAAGGTCGAACTCATCGACATCAACCGCGCTTCCGCGAAAGACCTCGACGTGCTGCCGGGCATCGGCGAGGCGCGTTCAAAAGCCATCATCGCCGGCCGGCCTTACAAGGCGAAGGACGAACTCACCAAGCGCAAGATCATTCCGCAGAACGTCTACGACGGCATCAAGGACAAGATCATCGCGCATCAGATGTAGGGCAATTGGGTCATTCCGGGGCGCGCTGAAAGCGCGAACCCGGAATCCAGATACACACCTGATCTGTTGCTGGATTCCGGGTTCGCACGCTGGCGCGTGCGCCCCGGAATGACATCTTATGTTACTGCGAACCTTCCAGCCCCAGCTTCTTCACCAGCGATCCCCACTTTTCGCGCTCGGCGGCGAGATACTTCTGGGTGTCCGCAACCGACGGCGGGTCGATCGGCAAGAGGCCGATGGTCGTGGCCTTCTGCTTCATCTCCGGGTCGCGCATGATCTTCGTCATCTCGGCATGGAGCCTGTCGACGATCGGCTTGGGCGTCGCCGCCGGCGCAAACAGCATGTGCCAAGACACCGCTTCGAAGTCGGGCGCTTTGGCGGCTTCGGCGAAAGGCGGCACGTCGGGCAATGACGGGATGCGGGTAAGGGCCGACACCGCGAGCGCGCGCAGCTTGCCTTCGCGGATGAGGGGTAGCGAGGCGCCAGCTTCGGCAAAGCCCAATTGGACATGGCCGGCGACGATGTCGGTGATCGACTGTGGCGTGTTGCGATAGGGCACGTGCGCCATGGTCAGGCCGAAGCGCTGCTTCATGTATTCCATCGACAGATGCTGTGCGACACCGGCGCCGGGTGAACTGTAGTTGAGCGGCGGCGTGCTTTTCTTGGCCAGCTCGATCAGTTCCGGCACGGTCTTGGCCGGCAGGTCCGGGTTCACAACGAGGATGAAGGGCGACTTCACGTAATAGGAGATCGGCACGAAGTCCTTTACGCCGTCGTAGTTCACCTTCTTGTAGAGCGCGAGGTTGATCGCCATCGCCGATGAGGTCGACACCAGCAGCGTGTAGCCGTCCGCCGGGGCGGTTGCGACCGCGGCGGCGGCCAGCATCAAAGCGGCGCCGGGTTTGTTCTCGACGATCACCGGCTTGCCGAGCGCCTGTTGCAGCTTGTCGGCATAGAGCCGCACCAGCGTATCCATGCCGGAGCCGGGCGCGAGCGGCACGACGATGGTGATCGGTTTGGTGGGATAGTCCTGTGCCTGTGCCGGCGCGCCGGCCACGCCCATCATCAGACCAAATGCGCTTAGCGCGCCAAGCAGCCGCTTCATCGTTTCGCCCCCATATTTCCGCCGCTTCATACGGCTTATCGTGGGGGTACAATGCGCGATCCGCTCCGGCCGGACAAGATGCCCGCCGGGATAGGCCGCCCTTCCGCCGCCGCATTCCCCGTGTTAACCGGGCGCCACACGGGACCGGATTTAAATGGCGCGCCCCAGGCTCTTAGTCGGCATGCTTGCGGTTGCGGCGCTGCTTCAAGCGGCGCCCGCGCATGCCCAGTTCGGCTCGATCTTTCGCGACGATCCGCCGCGCCCGCCGGCCGAGGTCGGCCGCCCGCCCGGCAATATGCCGCCGCCGCGGGGCGCCTTCCCGAGCAACCGGCCGCCTTCCGACGCGCGGCCCGACCAGCCGCCGGCGCAGCCGTTGCCGGCACCTATGAACCTGCCGCCATCCAGCCGGCCTGGCACCAGGTCGATCGAATCGGCGCCGCTGGCGCCATTGCCGGGCGGTCCGGTCGCGCCAGCGCCGCCGCCGCAGGAACAGCCGCAGCAAGCGCGTCCCAGTCCGTTGCCCGGTCTGACGCCGGGCCAGCGTCAGCCGCGCGGCGCGCCGCAGCCGGGCAATACCGCGCCGCAGCCCGGCGACGAAGTGGTGGTGGAGCCGCCGCCGCAACGCATCGCCAATCCGCACGCGGTGTTTTCCGGTCTCGACAAGATCACCGGGCGCATCATCAGCTTCGACGTCAACATCAACGAGACGGTGCAGTTCGGCGCGCTGCAGGTCACGCCGCGCGTGTGCTATTCGCGGCCGCCGACCGAGACGCCGAACACCGACTCCTACATCGAAGTCGACGAGGTGACGCTGCAAGGCGAGATCAAGCGCATCTTCGAAGGCTGGATGTTCGCGGCGAGTCCCGGCCTGCACGCGGTCGAGCATCCGGTCTATGACGTGTGGCTCACCGACTGCAAAGGCGCGGCCGCGGCCGTCGCCGAAGTACCGCCCGCGCCGGCGCCGCGGCAGCCTGCCGCGCGTACGCCGCCCGCGCCGCGGCAGCCGCCGGTGCAGCAGCAGCAACGCCCGGCGCAGCCACGTGCGCAGCAGGACCCGGGCTTCATGCCGGCGTTGCGGTAGCTATTCGCTCTTTAAAAGTGCCAGCGCTTTCTGCCCGCTGAGCGGCCGGTCGAGTGGCAAGGCGTCGAAGTCGGCTTCGCCGGTGATCGCGTCTTCAAGCATGCGGTGATAGCGGCGCTTGGCGACTTCGACCGCGCCGAAGGTCTTGAGATGGTCGGTTACATATTGGGTGTCGAGCAGGCGGTAACCGCCGGCGCGCAGGCGCGCCACCAGATGCACCAGCGCGATCTTGGATGCATCGCGGGCGCGGTGGAACATGCTCTCGCCGAAAAAGGCGCGGCCGAGCGACACGCCATAAAGCCCGCCGACCAGCGCGTCGCCGTCATAGACCTCGACGCTGTGGGCGTGGCCGTGATCGAACAGGCTACGATAAATCTTGCGGATGCGGCCGTTGATCCAGGTCTTGGCGCGGTCTTCTTTCGCTTCGGCGCAGCCGTCGACGGTCGCGTCGAAATCGCGATCGACCCAGACCGTGAAGGGCGTCGTGCGCACGGTGCGCGCCAGCCGCGAGGCCACATGAAAGCCGTCGAGCGGGACGATGCCGCGCATCTCCGGCTCGATCCAATACAGCGCCGGATCCTCCGCGCTCTCCGCCATCGGAAAGATGCCGCAGGCATAGGCCTTGAGCAGCACCTCCGGCGTGATCTCGATGACGGTGTTTTCGCGGTTGGCCATGAGCGGTTTAAGGGTTTCACATTGAATCAAGGCATTTTACACGGCCGCGCAGGAGCCGGGGAGGGCGAAGTTAACCCTGTGCTCATCATGTCCGGGCAAAACTAGCTAAAGTTTGAACAGAAATCGCGCATCGGACGTTAGCGGCATGGCAAGGCCTATGCCGCGGGGTACCGGCGGCGAACGTCAGAGGGGTGTCGCCATGTCGACGCGACGAACCAACGTCCTCGTGGTCGAGGACGAAGTCCTGATCAGCGAACTGGTGTCCGAAGTCCTGTCGGAAAACGGTTTCGACGTTCACACCGTCACCAACGGCGAAACGGCCTTGCGCTATCTGGACTCCGGCCCCGAGGTCGACGTGCTGTTCACCGACATCAATCTCGAAGGCCGCATGGACGGCTCGGCGCTCGCCAAAGCGGCACGCGAGCGGCGGCCCGATCTGCCGATCGTCTATTGCTCGGGGCGTTATTCCCCTTCGGCCATCATGCCGCTGATGCCGCGATCGATCTTCGTCAAGAAGCCGTACGATCTCGCGGATCTGTGCACGCTGCTGACGCGGCTGACCGGCGCCACGCACTAGCGCTCACGAGAGCGGCTACTCGTCCATCCCGCCACGGGCGAGGAACTGCTCGAGCCAGTGGATGTGGTAGTTGCCGTCGATGATGTCCTTCTCGGCCAACAGCGCGCGGAACAGCGGCAGCGTAGTCTCGATGCCGTCCACCACCACTTCGTCGAGCGCGCGCTTGAGCCGCATCAGCGCCTCGGGCCGGGTCTTGCCGTGCACGATCAGCTTGCCGACCAGCGAGTCGTAGTACGGCGGGATGGTGTAGCCCTGATACACGGCTGAATCGATGCGCACGCCCAGGCCGCCGGGCGGGTGATAATGCAAAATCTTGCCGGGCGAGGGCCTAAACGACACCGGGTTCTCGGCATTGATGCGGCACTCGATGGAATGGCCGCGAAATTCGATGTCTTCCTGCTTGAGCGTCAGCGGTGCGCCGGCGGCAACGCGAATTTGTTCGAAGATCAGATCGATGCCGGTGACCATTTCGGTGACCGGATGCTCGACCTGGATGCGCGTGTTCATTTCGATGAAATAGAATTTATCGTCTTCGAACAGGAATTCGACGGTGCCGACGCCGAGATATTGGATGTCGCGCATGGCTTTCGCCACCGTCTCGCCGATGGTGGCGCGCATCTGCGCGTTGAGCGCGGGCGAGGGGCTTTCTTCCAGCACCTTCTGGTGGCGGCGCTGCAGCGAGCAGTCGCGCTCGCCGAGATGAATGGCGTTGCCCTTGCCGTCGCCGAGCACCTGAATCTCGATGTGGCGCGGCTTTTCCAGGTATTTTTCCAGATAGACCGCGTCGTCGCCGAAGGCGGCCTTCGCCTCGGAGCGCGCGGTCGACAGAGCGGTCGACAGGTCGGCGGCGGTGCGCGCGACCTTCATGCCACGGCCGCCGCCGCCGGCAGCGGCCTTGATCAAAACGGGAAAGCCGATCTCGTTGGCGACCCGCGCGGCCTCGACGTCGTCGGTGATGCCGCCTTCCGAGCCAGGCACGACCGGAATGCCGAGGCGCTTGGCGGTGCGCTTGGCTTCGATCTTGTCGCCCATGATGCGGATGTGCTCGGCCTTGGGGCCGATGAAATGCACGTCGTGGTCGGCGAGGATTTCGGCGAAGCGCGCATTCTCCGACAGGAAGCCGTAACCGGGGTGCACGGCGTCGGCGCCGGTAATCTCGCAGGCCGAGAGAATGGCCGGGACGTTGAGGTAGCTATCTTTGGCCGCCGGCGGTCCGATGCAGACGCTCTCGTCGGCAAAGCGCACGTGCATGGCGTCGGCGTCGGCGGTGGAATGCACCGCGACCGTCGGGATGCCGAGCTCCTTGCAGGCGCGGATCACCCGCATGGCGATCTCGCCGCGATTGGCGATTAGGATTTTATCGAACATGGGGGCGACGAGGCGTTGTCACTCGATAATCACCAGCGGCTCGCCGAACTCGACCGGCTTGCCGTCTTCGAACAGGATCTGCTTCACGGTGCCGGCGCGGGGCGCCGGGATCTGGTTCATCGTCTTCATGGCTTCGATGATCAGCAGCGTATCGCCGGCTTTAACCTGGCTGCCGATGTCGATGAACGGCTTGGCGCCGGGCTCGGCGCTGCCATAGGCGGTGCCGACCATCGGCGAGGACACCACGCCCGGGTGCTTGGCCGGATCCATCGGCGCCGAAGCGGATTCGCCCACCAACTGCGGCGGCGCACTGACCGCGCGGACGGGGGCAGGAGCCGCGGCGGCAACGGCGCCGCGCGCGACACGAATGCGTTTGCCGTCTTGCTCGATCTCGATTTCGGTCAGGCCGGTCTCGTCCAGGAGCTTGGTCAGCTCAAGGATCAGGTCGTGATCGACCAGCGTTGCGGTTGGTTTGGACGGTTTTGCCATCGCGCCTTTCCGGTTTAGTCTTTGGCCTTAGTCTTTAGCTTTGGCGCCGATCATGCCGGCCAAGCCGATGATCGCCAGCGTGTAGCTCTCAGTGCCGAAGCCGGCGACGATGCCCTTCGCCGCCTTCGACATATAGGAGTTGTGCCGGAAACTTTCCCGGGCGTGGATATTGGTCATGTGCACTTCGATGACCGGCAATTTGACGGCCAGCAGCGCGTCCATGATCGAAACCGACGTGGTGGTGAAGCCGGCCGCGTTGATCGCGATGCCGTCCGCCTTCTTGGCGTAAGCCTCGTGGATCGCGTCGACGACGTCGCCTTCGTGGTTGGACTGGCGGAATTCGACCTCGATGCCGAAGCGCTTGGCGGTGTCGCGGCACAGCTTCTCGACGTCGGCGAGCGTCGCGGTGCCGTATTTTTCCGGTTCGCGCGTCCCGAGCATATTCATATTGGAGCCGTTAAGGACGTAGATCGTTTTGGCCATTGGCTGTTCCGGCAATCAGCGGGTCTTAAGCGCTTGGAGTCTTGGGCGCTGGGAGTCTTGGGCTTGAAGTCTTGGGCGCTTTATAGGTGGCCCCGACGCCAAGGGGAAGCCCAGCCGGATGAGAGGCTTAAGCCTTTACGGACGCCTTGGCGCGGCCGGGGACAAGCGTCTCGGCCGCGACCCAATCGATGACCTCGGCGATCGCCGTTAACCTTTTGCGGCCGACGGCCTTGGTCCTGCCGAACAGGTCGATCTGGTGGTCGGCGCTGGTGCCGCCGGTGAGGATTTTGTCGAGGTGTTTGATGTCCGTGCTGCAGCCGAGCGCGTCGACATCCTCGGCGATGAAATCCAGCACTTGGTCGAGCCACTCCTTGGCGGTCAGCGGCGAGCGGGAAAACGGATCGACGAAGACGGCGGCCACGCCGTAGCGCTGGGCATGCCACTTGTTCTCCTGTGTGATGGCGCGGCCGACGCGGTCGAAACCCGAATTGAGATCGCGGTCGCGGTCGAGCGCGCGCACCAGGCAGCGGAACAGCGCGGCGATGGCCACCGCGTCGTCGAGCCGCGTGCAGGTGTCGGCGACGCGAAGTTCGATGGTCGGGTTGCCGAGCGACGGGCGTATCGCCCACCAGATGTAACTCGCATCCGGGATGATCTTGGCCCAGACCAGCGCCGCGACGAATTCGTCGTAATCCTCCTTGGTGCGGAACAGTTCGGGCAGGCCGGTGCGCGGTAGTTCGTCGTAAGCCGCGAGCCGGTAGCCGCACAGGCCGGTGAGATGGCCCTGCCAGAACGGCGAGGAGGTCGACAGCGCCAGCAGCAGCGGCAGATAGGGCGTCAGCCGCATGATGAGATTGATGCGGCTGTCGAGCTCGGGCACCTGAACATGAACGTGCATGCCGCACAGCATGTTGCGCTGGGCGATGATCTGCAGGTCCTCGCGCAGCGCGCCGTAACGTTCTTTTTTGGTGATGAGCTGCTCCGGCCAGAACGCCAGCGGGAAGGTGCCCATGGCGGCAATGCCGAGCTTGCGCTCGCGCGCCGCCTCGCCGAGCGCACTTCGATAGGTCACCAAATGCGCGCGCGCTTCGTCCATCGTGCCGCAGGGCGGCGTCGCGACCTCGATCTGCGATTGCAGCATTTCCGGCATGACGCGGTCGCCAAGTTTTTGCTGCGCGAGAGAGAAGAATTTCTTGTCGCGGCTGCGCACGGCCCGGCGCGTCTTGGCGTCGAACACGAAATATTCCTCTTCGATGCCAATCGTGTACATGCGCGCAACAACACTCCCGGGGGCTGTCGGTTCCAACAACGCTGGCGGCAGGGGATAAGCTCTTAAAACCGGCTGCTACGCTAATGATTTGTTGGCAGCTTTGCTATGGAATGCGCCAATGCCCGCGCATTCCGAGACGTTTGTCACAAAAATCATATTTACGATTCTGTTTTGCACCGCACTCGGCCCTGTGCTGCTGACGCCGATCCCGGCGATGGTCGATTATCCGAATCACCTGGCGCGTATGTACCTTCTTACCGCGAGCGGCACGGGCGATGCGAACCCATTTTACCGCACGGCCTGGGCGCTCTATCCGAACCTGGCGATGGACCTTGCGATCCCGCAGTTGGCGCGGCTGATCGGCGTCGAAGGCGCGACGCGGCTGTTTTTGCTGCTCAGCCAGATATCGATCGTCGGCGGCGCGATGGCGCTCGAGCGGGTGGTGAAAGGCCGCGTCCAGCTTTCAGGCTTCGTCGCGCTGATGTTTCTGTACTGCCTGCCGTTCGCCTGGGGCTTCGTGAATTTCGAATTCGGCATGGGCGTTGCGCTGGGGGGCATCGCCGCGATGCTGATGGTCCAGGACCGTCCATGGCCGGTGCGGCTCATCGTCAATGCGGCGTTTGTCGTGGCGTTGTTTACGGCGCATTTTTTCGCGCTCGGCATTTATGGCGCGACGCTGGGCATTTACGAGTTGTGGCGGGCCA
The DNA here is from genome assembly GCA_031389925.1 of Hyphomicrobiales bacterium. GTDB lineage: Bacteria > Pseudomonadota > Alphaproteobacteria > Rhizobiales > Xanthobacteraceae > Pseudolabrys. The sequence continues at coordinate 10,952 of JANMSZ010000209.1, forward strand.
AGGACAGCAACGCCGAGCATCGCGAAACGGCGCTACGGCTCGCGATGCTGGCGCTGCCGGCGGCGGCGCTGCTCGCGATCATGGCGGCAACCGCGGGCGCCATCGGCGGCGAAGGGAATGCCTGGCATTTCGAGTTCAAGCCGCTGTGGATTTTTCGCATTCTCAACGGCTACAATCTCGCGGTGTCGGCCGTGAGCATGTTTGTCCTGCTGGTCATGGTCAATCTGCTTGCCAGGCGCGGCTTTCTGACCATCGCGCCGACCGGCATATGGCTGGCGATCGGCTTCGGCATTCTCTACGTCGCGATGCCATCGAGTCTGTTCGGCACCTCGTTCGTCGATATCCGGATCATCGTCGCCGCGGCTTTCATCGTGCCGGCGTTCTGCACCCTGGCGATGCCGGACCGCACATGGCTCTGGCGCGTGCTTGGCGCCGTCGCTGCGATCACGCTGGCTAATCTGGCGGTCGTGTATTTTGTGTGGCTGTCGTATCGCGCCGATTACGCCGCGCTGATTGCGTCATTCGCCAAGATCGACAAAGGCGCGACGGTGCTGGTCGGCACCAGTGGCAATGGCGACGACCCGCCGTTTAATAATCTCACCGACTATCCGTTTTATTATGCGCCGACGCTGGCGGTGCACTATGCGCAGGCCTTCGTGCCGAATCTATTCACCGCCGCCGGCAAGCAGCCGGTGACCGCGCGGCCGGATATGCAGCGGCTCGACATTCCGCACGGCGGCCCGGTGCCGGTGCCGATCCTGGCGGCGATCGCCGGCGGCAAGACCGCCGACATCGTGCCGCTCTATCTGCGAAACTGGAGCAGGGACTTCCAATATCTCTACGTGCTCGGGCCGCCGGCGGCGAACCCGATGCCCGATCTGCTGGAGGAGCGGACACGCTCCTCCCGGTTTGTGCTTTATAAAATCCGCCGCAGGAATTAGCAGGTCGGCATTAGCACGTCGGTTTGCCGCAGCGGTTGGTGTTGATCTTTTCCTGGAGCGCGGCGAGGCCGACCGCGCCGACCACCACGTCGGAGC
>JANMSZ010000258.1:0-3357 GCA_031389925.1 Hyphomicrobiales bacterium
CCGCGCAGCGACGCGTTCGGCGTCGGAAACACGAATTCGCTGAACTTGTTGTCGCGGTCGAGACGGCCGAGCGCATTGGACCCGGTTTCGACGAACCAGATATTGCCGTCGGGATGCGTGACCATGGCGCGTGGCTGCGGATCGGCTCCGGGGATCGGGAATTCCGTGACCTCGCCGTCGACGGTGATGCGTGCGACACGGTTGCCGGCAGCTTCGCTGAACCACAGCGCGCCGTCGCGCACCACGATCGACAGCGGCTTGCTGCCGGGCGAGATGCCGGTCTTGAATTCGGTGATCTTGCCGTCCGGTGTGATGCGGCCGATCTGACCGACCTCGGTTTCGGAGAACCAGATGTTGCCGTCCGGTCCCAGCCCGATGGCGTCGGGCCCTGAGTTCGCTGTCGGCACGTCGAATTCGGCGAGTTGGCCTGCCGTCGACATGCGGCCGATCTTGTTGGCCTTCTTCTGCGCGAACCAGAGATTGTTGTCGGCGCCGAGACCGATGCCGATCGGCGTGGCGTTTGGCGTCGGCAGCGGAAATTCCTTGAACGTCGCGGTGCGCGGGTCGAAGCAGCCGATCTTGGCGGCGCCGCTTTCGCAGAACCATAGATTTTGATCGGGGCCTTCGACGCAGATATACGGCGCGCTATTGGCGCTCGGGATTTTGTGCTCGCGCATGATCACGGAACGGCGTCGCATGATCGGTCCCTTGGTCGATTCTTTGGCAAGTGCTGACATCGACCACCCCGTACCGCAATCCAGTACATTGTGATTGCTGAATGGGATGCTAGCGACCGAAATGAAAACGAGTCAATCCAACGCCGCGTTGTTGGCCTTGAATCAACGCTTCTTCGGCATCGCCACGCTGCGGCCGGCGGCTTCGGGGTGCGGCAATCCCGCATGCGCGATTTTCAGTCGTTCAATCAATTTCAGGACGCCGTCAGGAAACGGCGCGACCTTCTTCGCCGTCATATCGACGTGCAAGGTCATGCTCTCGCAGGTCGCCGACACCCAGTTGTCAGTGGCGTGCACCAGTTGCTCGAACACATGGAAGCGCTTTGAGTCGTAATCGAGCAGTTGCACGGTCACGCGCAGCGGATTGCTCTCGCTCACCTCGCGCAGATAACGCACATGCATTTCCGCGACCATGGTCGAATGGCCGGTCTGCTTGAGATAATCCGGCCCGAGCCCGATCAACTCGTAGACTTCGTCAACCGCGCGGTCGAACAGCACATTGTAATAGGCCATGTTCATATGGCCGTTGTAGTCGATCCATTGCGGCTCGACTCGCATCAGCGAGGATACGAAGGGCGCGGGGATGGCGGGCTCGCTTCGGTCCAGCATGTCTCTTAAGCCGATATCGGGTAAACCGCCTTTTCGCCGCTCAACACACGCGCGACGTCGGCGGCACATTTGGTCTGCAGTTCCTCGAGCGCCTCGATCGAGTAAAACGCGGTGTGCGGCGTGATGATGACGTTGTCGCGGCCGAGCAGGGCAGAGTCTCTTGCCAGCGGTTCGGTGGTGACGACGTCCAGCCCGGCGCCGCCGATCTGGCCGGCATCGAGCGCGGCGACCAGCGCCGGCTCGTCGATCAGCGGTCCGCGCGCCGTGTTCACGATGTAGGCGCCTTTCTTCATCTTGCCGAAGACGTCGGCGTTCATCAGGCCGCGCGTCGCCGGCAGCAGCGGCGCGTGCACGGAGACGAAGTCGGATGTTTTCAGCAGCGTGTCGAAATCGACGCTCTCGACGCCCGCGGCCTTGAACAGTTCCGCCTTGGCGTAAGGATCGTAAGCGACGACTTTCATGCCGAAGGCCTGCGCCTTGGGCGCGACCAAACGCGGGATATGGCCGAAGCCGACGAGGCCCAGCACCGTGCCTTCGAGACGGCGGATCGGAACCACCGCTGGCATTTCCCAACGGCCGCTCTGCACCAGTTTGTTGGACAGCGGGATCTTGCGGATCAGCGACAGCAGCAGCGCCATGGTGTGATCGGAGACTTCGCGGATGCAGTAGTCGGGCACGTAATTGACGGCGATGCTTTTTTCCTTGGCGGCAACGAGGTCGATATTGTCGACGCCGAGGCCGAAGCGGCCGATCGCCTTGCATTTGGTGAGTTGGGTCAGGATCTCGCGGGTCAGCTTGGCGTAAGTGACCAAAATCGCGTCGGCGTCTTTGGCGACGGCCAGAATGTCGTCGGCGTTAGCGCTTTTCGACATCAGGAAAGTCGGGTTGAGCTTCGCCAAAGCGGCTTTGGCCGGGTCGAGCGAGGGGAAAACGCTATCGGTGACAGCAATCACAGGGCCGGCCATTGCAAACTCCGCAGTCGGGCGAAAAGAAAACGTCGCGGAACCTACGACAGCGAGATTGACCCGTCCACATCGCCCGGCGCGCATTTAGACGCGGATTTACGGGCCTTGGCGGGCCGGGTGGCGGCGTTCGCCCGCGCGAATTAACCAAACATTAACGATGAAGTGACCCGGCGGTCGTCCTCGGCTATCCTGAAAAAAATAAGGGAGACGGGCACATGTTCGCCAAAATGGCGCGAGGGACGTTTCTGCTGATGGTCGCGGTGATGTTCGTCGCCTGGGCGGTCTCGCTGAACAAGAGCGCCGCACAAGCGCCGGTCGACGAGCAGCCGGCCGAGCCGTGGAGCATCTACTGCTGAGCCGCGATGCTGTCATCGCCGCGCTGACGGCAGCGTTCGGCAATCGCGTCGTCACGTCGCAGGCGGTGCGCGAGCAGCACGGCAATACGCTCACCTGGATCGCCAACCAGCCGCCCGACGCGGTCGTTTTCCCGCAAAATACGCACGATGTGCAGCAGATCGTCGGCATCTGCGCGCAGCATAAGATGCCGATGATCGCGTTCGGCACCGGCACCTCGCTCGAGGGCCATATCAACGCGCCGCTCGGCGGCGTCTCGATCGATTTCCGCGACATGAACAAAGTACTGGCGGTGCACGCCGAGGATCTCGATTGCGTCATCGAGCCCGGCATCACCCGCAAGGCGCTCAACGAACATCTGCGCGACCAGGGCCTGTTCTTTCCGATCGATCCCGGCGCCGACGCCTCGCTCGGCGGCATGGCGGCAACGCGCGCCTCCGGCACCAACGCGGTGCGCTACGGCACCATGAAGGACAACGTGCTGGCGCTCAAAGTGGTGATGGCGAACGGCGAGCTGATGACCACGGCGCGGCGCGCCAAGAAATCCTCCGCCGGCTACGATCTCACGCGGCTGATCGTCGGCTCGGAAGGCACGCTCGGCGTCATCACCGAGCTCACGCTCAAGCTCTCCGGCATCCCCGAGGCGATCTCGGGCGGGGTGTGCCCGTTCCCGTCGGTCGAGGCCTGCTGCAACG
>JANMSZ010000284.1:0-12331 GCA_031389925.1 Hyphomicrobiales bacterium
CGGCAAGTGGCAGCACGTCACGTTCGACGTCACGATGATCGAGGAAGAGACCTTCGCCGAAGGCCAGATGTTCGACGGCTCCTCGATCGCCGGCTGGAAGGCGATCAACGAGTCCGACATGTGCCTGATGCCGGATCCGGCGTCCGCCACGATCGATCCGTTCTTCGCCGAGACCACCATGGTTCTGGTTTGCGACGTGCTCGAGCCGACCACCGGCGAGCCCTACAACCGCGATCCGCGCGGCATCGCCAAGAAGGCGGAGGGCATGGTCAAGTCGATGGGCGTGGGCGACACCATCTCCTTCGGCCCGGAAGCCGAGTTCTTCGTGTTCGACGACGTCAAGTACAAGGCCGATCCCTACAACACCGGCTTCAAGGTCGACTCCATCGAACTGCCCTCGAACTCCGACACCGATTACGAAGGCGGCAACCTCGGCCACCGCATCGGCGTCAAGAAGGGCTACTTCCCGGTGCCGCCGCAGGATTCCGCGCAGGACATGCGTTCGGAAATGCTCGGCGCCATGGCACGCATGGGCGCCAAGGTGGAAAAGCACCATCACGAAGTGGCGTCCGCCCAGCACGAACTCGGCCTGAAGTTCTCGCCGATGACGCAGATGGCCGACATGATGCAGGTCTACAAATACTGCATCCACCAGGTGGCGCAGATCTACGGCAAGACCGCGACCTTCATGCCGAAGCCGATCTACGGCGACAACGGCTCGGGCATGCACTGCCATCAGTCGATCTGGAAAGCGGGCAAGCCGGTGTTCGCGGGCAACAAATACGCCGACCTGTCGGAAACCTGCCTGCATTACATTGCTGGCGTCATCAAACACGCCAAGGCGATCAACGCCTTCACCAACCCGACCACCAACTCCTACAAGCGTCTGGTGCCGGGCTACGAAGCGCCGGTGCTGCTCGCCTACTCGGCGCGCAACCGCTCGGCCTCGTGCCGCATCCCCTACACCACCAACCCGAAAGCCAAGCGCGTCGAAGTCCGTTTCCCGGACCCGCTGTGCAATCCCTATCTCGGCTTCTCGGCGTTGCTGATGGCCGGCCTCGACGGCGTTAAGAACAAGCTCGACCCGGGCGGCCCGATGGACAAGGACCTCTACGACTTGCCGGCGGCCGAGTTGAAGAAGATTCCGACGGTTGCCGGTTCGTTGCGCGAGGCGCTCGCATGCCTCGACAAGGATCGCGAATTCCTCAAGGTCGGCGGCGTGTTCGATGACGACTTCATCGACAGCTACATCGAGCTGAAGATGACGGAAGTGATCCGCTTCGAGCACACCCCGCATCCGGTCGAATACGAGATGTACTACTCGGCCTAAGTGCGCTCATCGTCGGTGTTCAATCTTCGATGAGACAGAGATCAGGGCGCTCCACCAGGGGCGCCCTTTTTGTTAAACCGTCGATGAACGCAGAACCACAGACGCACTGCGCTGGAAACAACAATGATCGCCGCGGATTACGACATCGAACTCGCCACGCGCGACGACGTGAGCGGCATTCTCGATTTGCAGGAGCGCAACCTTTCGAGCAGAGGCGGCACGCTGTCGGTCCCGTTTTCGCGGAGTTGGTTTGAAACCGCGATCGCCGGCGAACAGATGATCGTCGCGCGAAAGAATAATCTGGTGGTGGGCTACGTGGTATTTTCTTCTTTTGCCGCGCAGGCCCACGTTCCTCTCGTCAAGGCCATGCTCGACGCCTATCCGGCCAGACCCGGCGCCTACAACTACGGACCGATCTGCGTCTCGGAAAACGAACGTGGTCGCGGCCTGGCTGGCGCGATGTTTGCAGCGCTACGGCAGCGGCTGAAGGGGCGCGAAGGTATCGCGTTCATCCGTCGCGACAACGCAGCGTCATTGCTCGCGCACAAGAAGATGGGCATGCAAGAGGTCGCCGAATTTACCCACGACGGCGCCGTCTTCGCGGTGCTGGCCTATGGTGGGGATGAGTGAGACCGTGCCTGACCTAAACAGTGTCGTAAAAGAAATCGTCGACGAGATTCGTCAGCGGCCGGATCGCGGCGAGGTCGCGCATTACATTCCGGAATTGGCGCGGGTCGATCCCAAATGCTTCGGTATCGCGGTGATCGACGCCGACGGCAATGTCGCAGCGGGCGGCGACAGCGACATGCCCTTCTCCATTCAAAGCGTGTCGAAGGTCTTCACCCTGACACTCGCCCTTGGCAAAGCCGGCGACCGGCTGTGGCAGCGCGTCGGCCGCGAGCCGTCGGGCAGCGCCTTCAACTCTATCGTCCAGCTCGAATACGAGCGCGGCATCCCGCGCAATCCCTTCATCAATGCCGGCGCCATCGCGATCACCGATTTGATCTTGTCCGGGCATCAGCCGCGCGAGGCGTTGGGAGAGATTCTTCGGTTCATGCAGTTTCTCGCGCAGGATTCGTCGATCACCATTGATGAGGCGGTCGCGGCCTCGGAGCAGCACACAGGGTTCCGCAATATCGCTCTCGCCAATTACATGAAATCGTTCGGCGTGCTGGACAATCCGGTGGACCTGACGCTCGGCGTCTACTTCCATCAGTGCGCGATTGCCATGTCATGCCGGCAACTGGCGATGGCGGGACGTTTTCTCGCGCATAACGGTCGCAATCCCGAGACCGGCATGTCGGTGGTGCAGCCCGAGCGCGCGCGACGCATCAACGCGGTGATGCTGACCTGCGGTCACTACGACGGCTCCGGAGAATTTGCTTATCGGGTTGGCCTGCCGGGCAAGAGCGGCGTCGGCGGCGGTATTCTGGCGATCGCACCCGGCAAAGCCTCGATCGCGGTGTGGTCGCCGGGCCTGGATGCCGCTGGGAATTCGCATCTTGGCCGCGTCGCACTTGAAGCGCTGACCAAGAGGTTGGGCTGGTCGATCTTCGGCGTCTAATGCCGAAGATCGCTAATTCTTGCGCGACGGCTCGTCGTCGCGGATGGCTTCGTCGTGATACCAGGCGCCACCGGCCGCCGCGATCACAGCTTGCTGCGTGGTGAAATTGGCCGGTTTGTTCTGCACAGAGTCGGCACCGTCAACGGCAAAACGGCCGCGCGGCGGAAATGTAAAAATCTGAGCCGACCCCTGCGGGGCATTGGTCGTCATGTCGGGTCTCCTCTCGTCCATGTGTGAAGGAGCGCATATAGGCCATGTAACGCTTGGGACATTGATTCTGCGTAAATGCCGCACATCAAATAATCGTATGACTTCATTTGAGGCAGGCGGCGTTTCTGCCGTTTAACCCGGCAACCCGCACCGCCCTCGTTCTGCGATGAAACCCATCGAAATTACGTGTTATTTCAATGCGCTGGCTGGGACTTCGTTCCGGCGCCGCTTGGCATATTTCGTGCTTACCAGCGGGTGAGCAGTTGGCGGCCGGGTGCCGTTGGCGGCGAATCTAGAGTGTTCTTCACCACTTCGCGTCATCAGCTTAAACGAGAGAACCGCATGACAAAGTATAAGCTCGAGTACATTTGGCTCGACGGCTACACGCCGGTGCCGAACCTGCGTGGCAAGACCCAGATCAAAGAATTCGATTCATTCCCGACGCTTGAGCAGCTTCCGCTGTGGGGCTTCGACGGTTCGTCGACCATGCAGGCCGAAGGCCGCAGCTCGGACTGCGTGTTGAAGCCGGTCGCGCTCTACCCGGACCCGGCCCGTACCAATGGCGCCCTGGTCATGTGCGAAGTCATGATGCCGGATGGCGTCACCCCGCACGCCACCAACAAGCGCGCCACCATTCTCGACGACGAGGGCGCCTGGTTCGGCTTCGAGCAAGAATACTTCATGTACAAGGACGGTCGTCCGCTCGGCTTCCCGACCGCCGGTTATCCGGCGCCGCAGGGCCCGTACTACACCGGCGTCGGCTATTCCAATGTCGGCGACGTTGCCCGCAAGATCGTCGACGAGCATCTCGACCTCTGCCTCGCCGCCGGCATCAACCACGAAGGCATCAACGCCGAAGTGGCGAAGGGCCAGTGGGAATTCCAGATCTTCGGCAAGGGCTCCAAAAAAGCCGCCGACGAGGTGTGGATGGCGCGTTACCTCTTGCAGCGTCTGACCGAGAAGTACGGCATCGACATCGAGTACCACTGCAAGCCGCTCGGCGACACCGACTGGAACGGCTCGGGCATGCACGCCAACTTCTCGACCAAGTATATGCGCGAAGTCGGCGGCAAAGCCTATTTCGAAGCCCTCATGAAGGCCTTCGAGGCGAACCTGCATGATCACATCGCCGTCTACGGTCCCGACAACGACAAGCGCCTGACCGGCAAACACGAAACCGCGCCGTGGAACAAGTTCAGCTACGGTGTGGCCGATCGTGGCGCTTCCGTCCGCGTGCCGCACTCCTTCGTCAAGGGCGATGCCTACAAGGGCTATCTGGAAGATCGCCGTCCGAACTCGCAAGGCGACCCCTACGCCATCGCCTCGCAGATCCTCAAGACCATCGCATCCGTCTCGACGGCCAAAGCTTCGGCCGCCGCTTAATTCCTCCGTCGCGAACGACTTCGGGCGCCTCCTTGCGGGGCGCCCGTTTTCTTTTGTGCAACAATTTCTGCTGCGTTTAGACGATCAGCAGAACGATGACGGCAAGGCCCGCCGCAAGCCCAGCCGCGGTGGCGAGCCAGTGGCGGCGATGGCGCCGCGGCCCATAGACGCCGGCGGCGCGGCGTTCCGCGATCAGCGCGGCGTCGAATTCAGCCGACGACGAATAGACGCAAGCCATCGCGGCGCCGGCGCGCGCGGCATAGGCTTCAAGATCGGCGGCGTTATGGGATGGGCCTGACATTCGCGCATATTAGCGCGAAGACAGTAAACGAGGTGTTGCGCCCTCCCCGGATACCACTTCGGTTTGACGACGCGCCCGGCGCGCGGCCAGCTTGCGGCCGATCACCCCTAGACCCGCGTCGCCAACGCGCTCCGCCAGGCGGCGGCGGGCAGTCTCGGCGCCCGGCTCGTCGTCCGCCACCTGGAAGCGGTTGCGCCCGCCATTCTTGGCGGCATAGAGCGCCGCGTCGGCACGCAGGAGCAGCGCGTCAAGATCGGGCACCGCGCGATACGAGGTCGCCACGCCAATGCTGACCGTCGCGCCAATGTCATGGCTGTCGATGGTGACGCCGGCAGCCTGGAATGCGAGCCGCAGGCGCTCGGCGACCAGAAGTGCGCCATCGGTTCCCTCCGGGATAATGGCCGCGAACTCCTCGCCGCCCAGCCTTCCGACAATGTCGGTCGCGCGAACGCTGGATGAAGCGACCTTGGCGAAAACGCGGAGCGCGCTGTCGCCGACACCGTGGCCGAAACGGTCGTTGTTCGACTTGAACTTGTCGAGATCTAACATCAGCAAGGTCACCGGCTCGCCCTGCGCGCCTTGGCGCGCGTACATGTCGTTGGCGGCGGCGAGGAAGGCGCCGCGGTTGAGCAGACCGGTGAGATGATCGGTGGTCGCGACCTTGCGGTAATAGTGGACGTGGTGATCCTTGACCATCAGCAGCACGATAAAGGCCGTGCCGATGGCGTAGAGGAACGTTTCCAGCGCCAGCACCGCCTGCCAGCCGGTCGCAAGGACGTCCGGCAGGAATACCTTGATCGCGAGCGGCAAGAGAAAGACCGTTGCGTGCAGGCACGGCACCACGATGGCGGCGGTGCGCGAGTAAAGCGACTTGCGCCGCTCGCGCCGCAGTTCGAACGCGATGAAGAATGTATAGATCGCTACGACAATGGCGCCGAAGCCGATGCGCGCTGTGCTGCCTTCCGGCATGCCAGGCAACTGGCACGCGATCAGCCAGACGATGGCACCGGCAAATGCGGCGGCCGGATATAGCCGCCGGCCGTGGAACAGCCGCACGCCGGTCCATATCATGCCGCAGGCCAGGAACAGCAGCGCTTCAGAGAACTCCGGGGGAAGTCTGATCCAAGGCGACGGCGCACCCCAGAACGAGATCGATGCGGCGCCGACCAGATAGGCTGAACCCCACCATGCCAGCGCGCGGATATTACGCTGCTGCAGCCAGGCGCAGATCAGGAACAGACCCAACAGCCCAGCGACGCAGGCTGCCACAAATGACAGTGTCGGTCCGTCCAGCGATAGCAATCTTAGAGCGGTGGCATCAGCCATTTTTAGTTGTGCAGCTTCTTCTGGTGCAGGCCGCCAGCACTCCTGTGCGAGCAGGGCCGCAGTAATCACAAAGATAACGTGTAGTTATGGGGAAACCCTTGCGCGCTTATGCAGGCTTCGAGGAAAGACAGCCGTTAATTCGATTAAACTTGCGAATAGACCCACGCCCAAACGAAAAGGGCACGCCGAAGCGTGCCCTTTTGCCGAATTCGATAAAGTCTGAAGCTTAGCGCCAGTAACTTTAGCGCTTCGAGAACTGGAACGAACGACGCGCTTTGGCGCGGCCGTATTTCTTACGCTCGACCACGCGCGAGTCGCGGGTGAGGAAGCCGCCCTTCTTGAGCGCGCCGCGCAGTTCCGGCTCGAAATAAGTCAGCGCCTTGGAGATGCCGTGACGCACCGCGCCGGCTTGGCCCGACAGACCGCCGCCGGAGACCGTGCAGACCACGTCATACTGGCCCGCGCGATTGGCGGCGACCAGCGGCTGCTGGATCATCATGCGCAGCACCGGACGCGCGAAGAAGGTTTCGACGGCGCGGGTGTTGACGATGATCTTGCCGGCGCCCGGCTTGATCCAGACGCGGGCGACCGCGTTCTTGCGCTTGCCGGTCGCGTAGGCGCGGCCTTGGGCGTCGACTTTCTTTACGTATTTCGGAGCTTCGGGAGCGTCAGGCTTGAGGCTCGCCAAACCTTCCATCGACTGTAGGGTCTCGGACACGGTTAGGCACTCCTCACGTTCTTGCGATTCATGATGCCGACATCGAGCGGCTCGGGCTTCTGCGCTTCATGCGGATGCTCGGCGCCGGGATAGACGCGCAGATTGCCGAACTGCACGCGACCCAAGGGGCCCCGCGGCAGCATGCGCTCGACCGCCTTCTCGACGATGCGTTCCGGGAACTTGCCCTCGAAAATCGACTTCGCGGTGCGTTCCTTGATACCGCCAATGAAACCGGTGTGGCGGTAATAAATCTTCTTTTCGCGTTTGCGCCCGGTGAACACCACCTTGGCCGCATTGAGGATAATGACGTTGTCGCCATCGTCGACGTGCGGGGTGTAGGTCGCCTTGTGCTTGCCGCGCAGCCGCATGGCGACGATCGTGGCGAGACGGCCGACCACGAGCCCGGTGGCGTCGATGGTCACCCATTTCTTCTCGATGTCGGCGGCCTTTGCCGAATAGGTCTTCATGACAAATCCTTGGGAGGGCGCACTGGCAGTGCGCTGAAGTTGGCGGTTTCTAGCCGAGGCGGCCGGTGCGGTCAACGCTTCTAGGAGAACATTCGTCACGTAATATCAATAGCTTAAAAGAATGGTATTTGAGTACCCAGCGCTATCTCGCGCTGCTGGGGATCGAATAAGTCGCCGTGACGTGGGCTACCGGCTCGTCCGAGCCATCGGAGTAAAGGGTCACCTCCCCCACCGCTAAGCGCTTGCCAACCTTCATCAATTTGGCGTCGGCGATCAGATCGGTCGCACCTGGTTTGCGCAGGAAATTGACGTTCAGGTTGGTTGTCACGGCCAGCGGCTCGTTGCCGATCGCCGAAAACACCGCGACGTACATGGCGAAGTCGGCCAATTCCATCATCGTCGGCCCGGACACTGTCCCGCCCGGCCGTAGGTGGTCTTCGTGGAAGGCCCGCCTCACCCGCACGTCACCGTATTCGACCCGCTCCAGCGTCAATCCACAGCCCGGAAAGAAGGCTTGCGGAAACACCTCGTGCAGCAGCTCGGCGATTTCATCCGCAGAAAGTGCCGGTGCCGGCATATCGATCCCCTTCGCCGGATAATCCGGTCCCCCGCCATACCATTTTGCCGGGCCACGATCCTTACCGGAAGCCCGCGCTTCGGGCTAAGGTCCTTACCGCTGCTGTGGAACGAGAATCTCGCGATGAATGTCCAGAACGCCCGCACCGTCGATACTCCCGTGCTGCTGCGCGAGCGCGAGGGATCAATCGCCATCCTGGTGCTGAACCGGCCGGCCGCGCGCAACAGCCTGTCGGAAGCGTTGCTGATCGCTTTGTCCGACGCCTTCAAGGATATCGCCGCCGACAAGACCGTCCGCGCCGTGGTGCTCACCGCCAACGGCACGGCTTTCTGCGCCGGGCACGATCTCAAGGAACTGACCGCGCGCCGCAGCGACGCCGATGGCGGCCGCGAGTACTTCCGCAAAATCATGACGGTGTGCAGCAGCATGATGCAGCAGATCGTCAACCTGCCGCAGCCGGTGATCGCCTGCGTGCAAGGCATCGCCAGCGCCGCCGGCTGTCAGTTGGTAGCAAGCTGCGACCTCGCGGTCGCCTCCTCCGCCGCGAAATTCGCCACGCCCGGCGTCGACATCGGGCTGTTCTGTTCGACGCCGATGGTGGCGTTGTCGCGCAATGTGTCGCGCAAGCACGCCATGGAAATGCTGCTGACCGGTGAAGCGATTAGCGCCGACGACGCCGCGCGCATCGGCCTGATCAACCACGCGGTCACGCCCGGCGAAGAACGCAAAGCGGCGCTCGCACTCGCCAACAAGGTCGCTTCGAAGTCATCTTACGTGCTCAAGATCGGCAAGCAGGCATTCTACCGCCAGGCCGAGATGGGATTGGCGGCAGCTTATGATTACGCCTCCGAAGTGATGACCGAGAACATGATGGCGCGCGACGCCAACGAAGGCATCTGCGCCTTCATCGAAAAGCGCGATCCGACGTGGGAAGACCGCTGACGGCTCGCCGCAAATAATAAACTCAGGGAAGAAACGACATGAACGTGCACACCAGCGCCGCCAGCGATTCCATCCTCATCGAGAAGGACGTCGCGGTGCCGATGCGCGACGGCGCGCGGCTCATGGCCGACGTGTTCCGCCCGCAGGGCACCGAGAAGGTCCCGGCGCTGCTCAATCTCGGGCCCTATCAGAAGGACAAGCTCTGGGTCGCGCCGGACACGCTCGAGGAAAAGCCAAATCCGTACATGAATTGGGAAACCGCCAACCCGCTCTGGTGGGTGCCGCGCAATTACGCCTGCGTGCGGGTCGACGGCCGCGGCAGCGGCAAGTCACAAGGTCAATTCGAACCGTGGTCGCTTTCGGAAGCGATCGATTTTTACGACGCCATCGAATGGGCGGCGGCACAACCTTGGTGCAACGGCAAAGTTGGCCTCACCGGCATTTCCTACTACGCGATGAACCAGTGGTTCGTCGCCAATCTGGCGCCGCCCTCGCTGAAGGCGATCATGCCCTGGGAAGGCGCCGCCGATCTCTACCGCGACGCGCTGTATCATGGCGGCGTGCTGAGCGTGTTCATGTGCAATTGGGTCACCGCGCACATGATGCACCATCTGCTCGGGCGCGCTTCGCGCGAGCATCCCGACCGCTGGCACACCGATGCCGTTTATCGTTGGCTGCATGGCAGTCTGGACAGTGGCGAGTTGAGTGCCTCGCAAGCGCAGTGGGACAAGATCACGGTGCCGATGTTCACGGTCGGTAACTGGTCGGGCATGGCGCTGCATCTGCGCGGCAACACCGAAGCCTTCATGCGCGCGGCGTCCAAGCACAAGAAGCTGCGCATCCACGCCGGCAGCCACGTGCACGCCTTCTACACCGAGGAAGGCCGCGCCGATCAGATCAAGTTCTTCGACTATTGGCTCAAAGGCATCGAGAACGGCGTGATGGACGAGCCGCCGGTGAAGCTCGCGATCCGCAAAGGCAACGATGTGCTGGAATGGCGGCACGAGGACGAATGGCCGCTCAAGCGCACGCAGTGGACCAAATTCTATTTCGACCTGTCGCAGTCGCCGCCACAGGGCAAGCCGCAGACCGGCATTCTGGCAAAGGAGAACCCGAAGGCCGAAAGCGCCTGCACTTATCCGGCCGTCAGTTTCGGCACCATGGGCTCGACGTCGGCGGCGTCATCGCAGGTGATGGGCGGCGGCGGCATCAAGCCCGGCAATGGCGTCGCGCTGCAGACGCCGCCTCTGCCGGCGGATGTCGAAGTCACCGGCCCACTGATGGCGAGCTTCTGGGTGTCGAGCGAAAGCGAGGACATGGATCTGTTCCTGACGCTGCGCAACTTCGACGCCGACGGCACCGAGATCCTGGAAACCGGCCAGCAAGGCGCGCCGGTGCCGGTGGCCAAAGGCTGGCTGCGCGTGTCGCATCGCGAACTCGATCCCGAGTTGACGCTGCCGTACCGCCCGTATCACAAGCACCAGCGCCGGCTTTATCTCAAGCCTGGTGAGATCGTGAAGGTCGAGGTCGAAATCTGGCCGACCTGCATGGTGTTCAAGAAGGGCAACCGCATCCAGCTCGACGTGCAGCCGCGCGACGGCGCCGGCAGCGCCGGCTATCTGCATTATCACGCCGACTACAACACCGGCATGAACACCGTCTATGCCGGCGGCAAATATGAATCCTATCTGCTGCTGCCGGTCATTCCGGGGAAGTAACGACTTGTCATTCCCGCGAAGGCGGGGACGACAAGGGTGGGTCCATCACACTCCGTTGATCGCGCCCTTCCCGCTCGCGGTCTGAATGCTTATCTTGGAAGCCAACGGTTCGGGACTTCCATGAACAACGCCAATCTCGTTTTCACGCCGGCGGTGCAACAGGCGCAGGCCGAGCGCGGCTCGGCCGAGGCCTATGCCGGCCGCATTGAGGAAGGTTTTCCGGACACAGTGACGCCGGAACTCGCCGCCTTCATCGCCGAGCAAGACACGGCCTTTCTCGGCACCGCCAATGCGCAAGGCGCGCCTTACATCCAGCATCGCGGCGGGCCGAAGGGCTTCATCAAGGTCATCGACGAGCACACGCTCGGTTTCGCCGACTATCGCGGCAACCGGCAATACATCACGCTCGCCAACTTGAGCGAGAACGACCGCGCCTATCTGTTTCTGATCGATCCGGCGCGCCGCCAGCGCATCAAATTGTGGGGCCATGCCCGCGTCGTCGAAAACGACCCGGCGTTGGTGGAACGCCTGTTCGACAAAGGCTACAAGGCCAAATCCGAACGCGCCATTCTGTTCACCATCGAGGCCTGGGACGTGAATTGCTCGCAACACATCGTGACACGCTTTACCGAGGCCGAAATCGGCGACGCCTTGGCCACGGTGCAGGCCAGGATCGCCGAGCTCGAGGCCGAGAACGCGCGACTGCGCGCGCTCGTGCAACAACAACAGCAACAACAATGAACCACGACGGCTATCCCGACACGTACATCCGCGGCATTCTCAATACGGTGAAGTCCATCGCCATGGTCGGCATCTCGCCGAAAGATAACCGGCCGAGCTATTTCGCGTTCAAATATCTGCTCGAGCGCGGCTACCACATGATCCCGGTCAATCCCGGCCAGGTGGGCAAGGAGATCCTCGGACAGAAGGTCTACGGCAAACTGTCGGAGATCCCCGAGCCGGTCGATATGGTCGACATCTTCCGCGCCTCGCAGTTCGTCATGCCGGTGGTGGAAGAAGCCCTGGCGCTCAAGCCGAAGCCGCAGGTGATCTGGATGCAGCTTTCCGTGCGCAACGATGAGGCCGCCGCGCTCGCCGAGGCCGCCGGCATCAAAGTGGTGATGGACCGCTGCCCGAAGATCGAATACGGCCGGCTGTCGAGCGAGATTTCCTGGATGGGGATCAATTCGCGCACGCTGTCGTCCAAGCGGGCGCAGAACTTCGGCGGCGGTTTTCAGCGCATGGGCCTGGGCATCAACAACAAGCGCAAGACTTAGCCGCCCGTCCCCGCGATAGCTGAAATGCCCTTCTCCCGCCCCCGCTAAATACGGCGGCTCCCTTCCCTTGACCCGTCGCGGCCATCGGCTAAACCAGCAGGGAACCGGGCGGCAACGCCCGGCAGCACAGGGAGCGACCATGGCCGACGGCGAACGCATTCCGGGTTTCAACACGCTGGCGATTCATGCCGGCGCCAAGCCCGATCCGACCACGGGCGCCCGCGCGACGCCGATCTACCAGACCACGTCCTTCGTGTTCGACGATGTCGACCACGCGGCCTCATTGTTCGGCCTGCAGGCTTTCGGCAACATCTATACCCGCATCGGCAACCCGACCAACGCCGTGCTGGAAGAGCGCGTCGCAGCCCTCGAGGGCGGCACGGCGGGCTTGGCGGTCGCCTCCGGCCACGCCGCGCAAGTGATCGTGATGCATAATTTGATGACGCCGGGCGACGAGTTCATTGCCTCGCGCAAGCTCTATGGCGGCTCGATCAACCAGTTCAACCACGCCTTCAAGA
>JANMSZ010000334.1:0-2428 GCA_031389925.1 Hyphomicrobiales bacterium
TCGAGATCGGAAAACACCGCGTCCATCTGCTGCGCGATGAAATCGGCCGGCACGTCGTGAATGCCGGTAACGCCCTTGGTGTTCTGCGCCGTCAGCGCCGCGATCACCGAAGCGCCATAGACGCCGAGGGCTGCAAAAGTCTTGAGGTCCGCCTGGATGCCGGCGCCGCCGCTCGAATCCGAGCCGGCAATGGTGACGGCAATTGGCGTACCTCGCGCGGTCATTGTCTGTTCCTCAAGATCTGCCCCGCCTTGCCAGCGCGGCGTCCACACCGCTCAATAGATCGCGCGCGGCAACCGCCGGATCGGCCGCGAGCGACAGCGCCGAAATCACCGCCACGCCGTCGGCGCCTTGCGCGATCACGTCGCCGGCGTTGCTCTGGTTGATGCCGGCAATGGCGCAGATCGGAAATTTCGGATCGCGTGCGCGTATCGCTTGCACCACCGCCCCCAGGCCGGACAGCCCAATCGGCGACGACGCCGTCTCCTTGGAGGTCGTGCCGTAGACGCCGCCGATCGCCACATAGTCGAGCATGTCGAGCGGCGCGGCCTTGGCCTGCTCGATGGTCTTGATGCTCAGCCCAATGATCGCGGTGCGGCCGAGCAGCAGCCGCGCATCGGCCGGCGACATGTCGTCCTGTCCGATATGCACGCCGTCGGCTTCCACCGCGAGCGCCACGTCGACGCGATCGTTGATCAGCAGCGGAATGTCGAGCGGCGCCAGCACGGCCGTCAGCTCGCGCGCTTCCTCGACCATGGTCCGCGTCGAGCCGTGCTTGTCGCGCAATTGCACCAGCGTCGCGCTGCCGGCGATGCGCGCCGCCAGGTCGCCGAGCGTGCGGCCACCGGCGACGGCGGGATCGATAACGGCATAGAGGCGAAGATCGACGTCCATTACGTGGCCTTTTCAGTGTCAGCGCGCGCGTGAGCGATGAGCGTTTGCCCATCGAGATTGTGCAACTCATCAAGGATCGCGACCGCGAAACTTCCCGGCCCTTGCGACTTGGCCGCCGCCAGTTCGCCGGCAACGCCGACGATGAGCAGGCCGGCGACGGTCGCGCGCCAGCCGTCCGGTTCGACGGCGAGACAGGCCGCGATCAGCGCCGATGCGGCGCAGCCCATGGCGGTCACCTTGGCCATCAGCGGATGACCATTCTCGATCATGGCGACGCACGCGCCGTCGGTAACAAGATCGGTCTCGCCCGACAGCCCCACCACGATGTTGCGGTCGCGGGCATAGGCGTTGACCGCGGCGCGCGTCGGCTCACTGCCGGCGAGCGCGGAAAACTCGGGATGATTGAGCCGCGCGACGTCCGGCCCGCGCGCCACCAGCTCGCGCGCAAAATCAGCCCGCGAGGCGCTGCGGTCGACGAACACCGGATCGAGCACCCACGGCACGTTGGCCTTCGCCGCCGCGTCGATTGCGATCCCGGTCGCCTCGCGGCGCTCGCGATCGAAGGTTCCGAGATTGACCAGCAGCGCGTTGCTGCGCGCAACGAAAGCGCCGATCTCCTCGCTCGACAGCGTCATCGACGGCACGGCGCCTATGGCCAGCAGCACATTGGCGGTGAAATTCTGCGCCACGGCGTTGGTGATGCAGTGGACGCGGGGGCTGCGGGTGCGCAGGCGGTCGAGCACGGCGACCGCAATCTGCGGCACAGCGTCGTGCGATAGCGCGTCGGAGCTGTGCATCTCATCTCCCTCCGCCGGCATGACCCGGATCAGGTTCGTTGGGTTGGCCCGGATGGCCTCTCAGTCCAGCGACGGCCGGACACCCCACGAGATTGCTGTCAAATACCTAGTCCGCGTCGCTTTCTAAGGCAAGCCCACAAGTCGGATGACTTGCATGCGAGCCGCCTTTTTGCTGGATTGCCTGCAACCGGAGCACAAGCGATGACCCCGTTTTTCATTCAGATCAAATGCGAGCTCGGCAAGGCCTATCAGGTCGCCAATGAACTCGCCGAAGCCGAGATTGCCTCCGAGATCTATTCGACCGCCGGCGACTTCGACCTGCTGGTGAAATTCTACGTCGATGCCGGCACCGACATCGGGCACTTCGTCAACGAGAAGGTGCACTGCATCGCCGGCGTCAAGGACACCCGGACGATCATCACCTTCAAGGCGTTTACGGCGTAAGCCGTTTCGAGGGAGTTAGCAGTCGGCCTTGCCGGGTTGTACCATGCGTAGCGAATTCTGTGCATAAGGGCAGTCGTCGCCAATGACTATGGGACGGACAGTGAGGCCCTCGACCATTGATTTTCAAACCGTTTGCCCTAATGGGCCTACAACGCTACGTACCATTTTCTTTTTGCAATGTTACCCATGAGATACCGAAGCGCTCTATCGTCGTGTCAGTTCAAATCAGACGGACGACTGACATGCAAAATGACTTTCACTTCAAATGTTTGGGCTTCGAACTGCGCGCTATA
>JANMSZ010000575.1:0-2232 GCA_031389925.1 Hyphomicrobiales bacterium
GGCCGTCCGCGGCTTACGCCAAGCCGCGGCAATTGCCGGCCCACCGCAAGGATGCGCCGCGCATCGCCATCATCGTCGGCGGCATCGGCATCAGCGCCTCCGGCACCGCCGACGCGTTCTCCAAGCTGCCGGCGCCGGTGACCTTCGCGCTGGCGCCTTACGCCGCCGACCTCGACAAACTGGCGGAACGGGCGCGCGGCGAAAACCACGAGGTGCTGCTGCAAGTGCCGATGGAGCCGTTCGACTATCCCGACAACGATCCCGGCCCGCAGACGCTGCTGACCACGCTCACCGGTGGCCAGAACGTCGACCGCCTGCAATGGCTGATGAGCCGCATGCGCGGCTATGTCGGCATCACGAGCTACATGGGCGCGAAATTCACCTCGTCCGAACAGGTGCTGGCGCCGGTCATGCGCGAGACGTCCAAGCGCGGGCTGATCTATGTCGACGACGGCTCGTCGCCGCGCAGCGTTGCGGGCCAGGTGGCCGGCAGCCACAGCCTGCCCTTCGCCAAGACCGATGTGGTGATCGATGCGACCCCGACGGTGGCCGAAATCGAACGCGCGCTGGCGCGCCTCGAAATGCTGGCGCGCGACAATGGCAGCGCCGTCGGCATCGCCCACGCGCAGCCCGGCACCATCGCGCGCATCGCCGATTGGGCCAAGGCCGTCGAGACCCGCGGCTTCGTCCTGGTGCCGGTGACGATGGTGGCGATCAAGCCGAAATCGTCATAGGGCGAATAAACTTTTTCAGTTCACACCTCGCCATTCGTCATTCGCGCCTTACATTCCAGCCATCATGCCGCCATTCGACTCCCTCCCCTACCGCCCCTGCGCCGGCGTCACGGTGTTCAACCGCGACGGCCTCGTTTTCATCGGCCGCCGCACCGACGGCCCCGAGCACACCGACGACACCCATGTCTGGCAGATGCCGCAAGGCGGCATCGACCCAGACGAGGATCCCTACAAGGCCGCGCTGCGCGAGCTTTACGAAGAAACGAACATTCGTTCGGTGGAGAAACTCGGCGAAGTCGCGGAGTGGCTGACTTACGATATTCCGCGCGACGTCGTCGGCCGGGCCTGGAAAGGCCAGTATCGCGGCCAGACGCAGAAATGGTACGCGCTGCGCTTCACTGGCGACGACAGCGAGATCAACGTGTCGCAGCCGGGCGACGGCAAGCACGAGGCGGAATTTCTCGACTGGCGCTGGGTTGCGATGAAGGAGCTGCCGGCCCTGGTGGTGCCGTTCAAGCAGCAGACGTACGAGCGGGTGGTGAAGGAATTCGCGAAGTTCGGCGCACGCACTTAAATTAGTGCATCGCCGTTCCGGTCAGATGACGGTCGACCGACTTGTAGTGATCGAGGCGCGTGATGAGCTTGTCCAGCGCGGAGCCGGGCTCGGTCTTGGCGATGGTCTGCTCGAGTTCGCCGATCTTGGTCGTGATCGTGGCGCGATCGAAGTCCGTAGCCTTGTCGGCCAGGTCGGCCAAAATCGTGAGGCCCGCTTCGGACACTTCCGCGAAACCGCCGAGCACAACCATCTTCTGTTCGCCGCCGGCAGCGTGAACGGTCAGGATGCCCGGCCGCAACGTCGTCACCATCGGCGCATGGCCCGCCAGCACACCGAAGTCTCCCTCGGCTCCAGGAACGTCGACCTGTTCGACGTCACCCGAGAACAGAAGCTTTTCCGGCGAAACCAGCTCGAAGTGGAATGTGGCCATGATCTTATACTTGTCCGAAGTTACGCCGCTTCCGCCGCGAGCTTCTTGCCCTTCTCGATCGCTTCTTCGATGTTGCCGACCATATAGAAGGCGGCTTCCGGCAGGTGATCGTACTTGCCTTCCACCAGGCCCTTGAAGCCCTTGATGGTGTCGGCGAGGTCGACCAGCTTGCCCGGCGAGCCGGTGAACACTTCGGCGACGAAGAACGGCTGCGACAGGAAGCGCTCGATCTTGCGCGCGCGGGACACGGCGAGTTTGTCTTCTTCCGACAATTCATCCATGCCCAGAATGGCGATGATGTCCTGCAGCGCCTTGTAGCGCTGGAGCACCTGCTGAACCTGACGCGCCACCTGATAGTGCTCTTCGCCGACGATCAGCGGCGACAGCATGCGTGAGGTCGAATCCAGCGGATCGACCGCCGGATAGATGCCCTTGGCCGCGATGTCGCGCGACAGCACCGTGGTCGCGTCCAAGTGGGCGAACGAAGTCGCCGGCGCCGGGTCGGTCAGGTC
>JANMSZ010000414.1:0-5194 GCA_031389925.1 Hyphomicrobiales bacterium
CCCCCCCCCCCCCCCCGGGGTGGGGGGAGTCCTTACTTTCTTTCGCTTAAGCGGCCCCCACCCCTAACCCCTCCCCACACTCGCAAGTGCTCGTGGGGGAGGGGAAAATCAGATTGTGTCCCCGGTGGACGCCGTGCGGGCGGCTATCGTGGTGGAGCACAAGACCGAAGGCAGTCCACAATAGGATCGCTCATGGGCGGCTACTTACGTATTCTTGCGGTAATTGCCGGAATAATCACGTTCATAGCGTTGTACGCATATTGCATCGCAACTTACGGGTTTTTGTTCGGTGGGTTTTTGTTCGGATTGGGTTTTGGCTGGCTTATGGCACTGCTGGCTTTCCTAATCTTTTTATCTTTTAAAAATTCAAATTAGGACACTACCGAAAATCAGCTTTCCTTGCCCTTTCCGGCCCCCCCCGCTATAACCCCGCGCGATACGCGGCCCCCGGCACCCCTGGAGGCTTGCCGCGTTCGTGGGCGGCCTAAAAAGCCGCCTTTTTACATACACTTAGAGCAAGGATACGAACTATGGCGTCCGTCCAAGAGATGAAAGCGACGGTGCGTCCGAAAGGCGGCAAGGGGGCCGCTCGGGCAGCACGTCGGTCCGGCAATGTGCCGGGCGTAATTTACGGTGAGAACAAACCCCCGATCATGGTCCAGATCGACCATGCCGAGCTGCGCAAGCGTATCTACGCCGGGCGCTTCCTCACGACGCTGTTCCACGTCGACGTCGACGGCACGAAGCATCGCGTGATTCCGCGCGACTTCCAGCTCGACCCCGTCAAGGACCAGCCGGTGCACGTGGATTTCCTGCGCGTCTCGGAAGGCGCCATGATCCGCGTCAACGTCGCGATCCACGTGCTCAACGCCGAGCAGTCGCCGGGCGTGAAGCGCGGCGGCGCGGTCAACATCGTCACCCATACCGTTCAGGTGATGTGCCCGGCCGAGTCGATTCCGGAGTCGATCAACGTCGACATCAGCGACGTGGACATCAACCATTCCAAGCATCTCAGTGACGTGAAGCTGCCGCCGAACGTGCGTGTCATCGCGCAAGGCGACATCACGCTGGTCACGGTGGTGCCGCCGTCCGGTTACGCGGAAGAACTCAAAGCCGCCGCCGAACAGGCCGCCGCCGCTGCTGCGGCCGCTGCCGCCGCTGCTGCTGCCGGTACCGCGCCGGGTGCTGCCGGTGCTGCGCCCGCTGCCGGCGCCGCGCCCGCTGCTGGTGCTGCTGCCGCCGGTGCTCCTGCGGCCGGTGCACCCAAGAAGTAACGCGGCGTAGTTCGCCGCGCACTATCCACGCGACTGAACAAAGCCCGTCCCGGATTTATCCGGGGCGGGTTTCGAATAGCCCCCATGTCGCGTTTTCTGCGGCGAACCGGTTCCCACTTCGCCGGAAAACGCTATGACCCAGAGACGGCAAAGCCGGTGAAGCCATGCTGCTTTTCGTCGGCCTCGGCAATCCCGGCGAACGCTACGTCGCCAACCGCCACAACATCGGCTTCATGGCGGCGCAGACGATCGCCAGCCGTCACAACATCGCGCCGTGGCGCCGGAAATTCCAAGGCGTGTCGGTGGAAGGCATGATCGGCGGCGACCGGGTTCTGCTGCTGCTGCCGGGCACTTTCATGAACGAGTCCGGGCGCGCGGTGGCGGAAGCGGTGCATTTCTACAAGATCGCGCTCGACAACATCGTGGTGTTCCACGACGAACTCGATCTGCCGGCTGCCAAACTGCGGGTAAAGACTGGCGGCGGCAATGCCGGCCATAACGGCTTGCGTTCGATCTCGGCTCATGTCGGCAACGACTATCGCCGCGTGCGCATCGGCATCGGGCATCCGGGCGACAAGAAGCTCGGCGCGGCCTACGTGCTGCAGGATTTTGCCAAGGACGAAGGTCCCTGGGTGGAAACGATGTGTGACGTCATTGCCGACAACGCGGCGTTGCTGGTCGAGGGCAAGGATTCGACGTTTCAGAACAAAGTGCATCTCGCCATGGACGCTAAAGGCTTCGGCGGCGCGGCGGACGAGGATTAAGGGACGATCATGGGATTCAAATGCGGCATCGTTGGCCTGCCGAACGTCGGCAAGTCGACCCTCTTCAACGCGCTCACGCAGACGGCTGCGGCGCAGGCGGCGAATTATCCGTTCTGCACCATCGAGCCGAATGTCGGCGAAATCGCAGTGCCGGATCCGCGCATGGAAAAGCTTAGCCTGCTGGCGGGGTCGGAGCAGATCATTCCGACCCGCATCACCTTCGTCGACATCGCCGGCCTGGTGCGCGGCGCGTCGAAAGGCGAGGGGCTCGGCAACAAATTCCTCGCCACCATCCGCGAGGTCGACGCCGTCGTGCATGTGGTGCGCTGTTTCGAGGACGGCGACATCACCCACGTTGAGGGCAAGATCGATCCGCTCGCCGACATCGAGATCATCGAGACCGAGCTGATGCTCGCCGACCTCGACAGCCTGGAAAAGCGCGTCGACGCGCTGGAGAAAAAGGCGAAGGGCTCGGGCGAAGACGCCAAGCTCGCCAAGGAAATGCTCGATCTGATCAACCGCTCGCTGGTGCTGCTGCGCGCAGGCAAGCCGGCGCGTCTGGTCGAGCGCAAGCCGGACGAGGAAAAGCTGTTTCATTCGCTCGGCCTGCTGACCTCGGCGCCGGTGCTCTATGCCTGCAACGTCGAGGAAGGTTCGGCCGCGACCGGCAATGATTTCTCCCGCAAGGTCGAGGAACTGGCCAAGAAGGAAGGCGCGGTCGCGGTGGTGATCTCGGCCAAGATCGAGTCCGAGATCGCCACCATGCCTCCGGAAGAGCGCGCCGACTATCTGGAAGCGGTCGGGCTCAAGGAGACTGGGCTGGATCGCCTGATCCGCGCGGGCTACGGGCTGCTGCATCTGGTGACTTATTTCACCGTGGGGCCGAAGGAAACGCGCGCCTGGACCATTACGCAGGGGACCAAGGCGCCCGCCGCCGCCGGCGTCATCCACACCGATTTCGAGCAGGGCTTCATCCGTGCCGAGACCATCGGTTATGACGACTACATACGTACGGGTGGCGAGGTCGGCGCCAAAGAGGCCGGCAAGATGCGGCTCGAAGGCAAGGAATATGTCGTCGCCGATGGCGACGTGATGCATTTCAGGTTTGCCAACTAGTGCGGCGGATTTGAAGTTCCTCCTATGTAGCCGCGAGTTCGTAGAGGAACTTCAAATCCAAAGCCGCACTAGAATCATATACTGCTAGTGTTCCTTTGATTCCGAAGTTCGCATAAGTGAGTGCTGCAACGTCATGCGAACTTCGGAATCGGGACACTAGCGCAATTGAACCGAAAGCCGGTTCCGCGCGACTATTGTGTGAGGCGCCCGTTTCGTGCGCGCCATTACAGGGGTCGCCAAGGAGCCGCCATGTCCCTTTCCCGGTTTATCCGGTTAGCCGCGGGCCTCGCCGTCGCCGGTTTGATCGCGGCTGCGCCGGCGCACGCGGAAATCGAAAAATTCATGCGCCACTGCGACGGCAAGCTCTGCCCGTTTTTCCGCGCCTCGATAACCGTCCCCGAGGGCTGGGTTGAGGACGCCGAAGCCACCCGCGAACTCGGCGTGCAGATGATGTTGCCGAAAGGCCTGGACTTCGAAAAAGCGCCGGCCAAGATCTACGTGCTGGTGCGCTACAATAGAGACAAAGGACCGGTCTCCGCGATCACGCGCGACACGTACAGCGATTGGAAGAAGCGCGCGAAGAACGCCAAAGTGAGCAAGCTGCCCGAGGTCGCCCGCGCCAACGGCAAGCCGGCCTTCGAGCGTCACCAGTTCGAGGCGCCGAAACTGGAAGAGCAGGGCTTCGAGATGACGTCCTTGGCGGCCGACACCGACAAAGACGGCAATGCCTATGTCGTCGTGGTCTGCATTTCGGCCAATACGCGCGAGGCTTTCAAATCGGCTGAGGCCGCCTATCTTTCCATTCTGAAAGCGTACTAAAACTCAGCCGTTATGCCGAAGCTGCACTGGGAAGACTTCACGCCGGGCGCGGTCGCCATTTATGGCCCGCGGCTGGTGACGCGTGAGGAAATCGTCGCCTTCGCCGTCGAATTCGATCCGCAGCCGATGCATCTCGATGAGGCGGCGGCGAGCGCCACGCTGCTCGGCGGCCTCGGCGCATCCGGCTGGCACACCTGCTGCCTGATGATGCGGGTCATCGCCGACGGCTTTCTGTTGAATTCCAGTTCGATGGGCGCGCCCGGCATCGAGGAGGTGCGCTGGCTGACACCGTTGCGGCCGGGCACGCGCATCCGCGTCCGCTCCACCGTGCTCGACGTCCGCGCCTCGAAAAGCCGCCCCGAAATGGGCCTGGCGAAAATGAACTTCGAGGTTCTCGACGACGCCGACGCGATCATCATGACGCTGATCACGACCTTCATGCTGGGCCGACGCGAGGCCACACCATGAAATATTTCGAGGACGTCCAGGTCGGTGACGTGTTTCCGGTTGGCCGCCACACCTTCACAAGCGAGGAGATCAAGGCCTTCGCCGGCCGTTTCGATCCGCAACTGTTTCATCTCGACGAGGCCGCAGCCGAGCAGTCGCATTTCGGCGCGCTGTGCGCGTCGGGCTGGCACACCGCCGTCGTCTGGATGCGGCTGATGGTCGATCGGCGCCGCGCCTTGGCGGAAGCGGCGCGCGCGCGCGGCGAGCCGGTCGCCGCCATGGGGCCGGCGCTCGGCTTTCGCGACTTGAAATGGCTTAAGCCGGTCTATGTCGGCGACACCGTCGACTACAAAAGCGAAGTGATCGAACTGCGCCCTTCCGGCAGCCGGCCGCGCTCGGGCCTGATGACGATCATCTCGACCGGTGTTAATCAGAACGGCGAGCCGGTGATCTCCTTCGTGAGCACCACCTTCGTCGAGCGCCGCCCGGAACAGTCATGACTGCCGCGACCGACAGCGCGATGGCTGCCAAGAGCGAGGAGCGCCGCGCCGCCGGCGTCGCCTTCGGCGCCCATGCGCTGCACGACGGCTACACCGACCTCATCTATGTGTTACTGCCGATCTGGCAGAGCGAATTCGGGCTCGGCTATGCGGCCTTGGGTCTGATGAAGACGGTGTTTTCAGGCACCTTGGCCGGCTTCCAGATTCCAGCCGGTTTTCTCGCGGAACGCTTCGGCGCGCCGCTCGTGCTCGCGCTCGGCACCGCCCTGGCGGG
>JANMSZ010000429.1:0-1520 GCA_031389925.1 Hyphomicrobiales bacterium
CGCCGAGGAACGCATCATCGGCGTCGAGACTGGCGGTTGCCCGCACACCGCGATCCGCGAGGATGCCTCCATGAATCTGGCCGCCGTCGAACAGCTGCGCCGGCGCTTCGGCAACCTCGACATGGTGCTGGTGGAAAGCGGCGGCGACAATCTGGCCGCGACCTTCAGCCCGGAGCTGTCGGACTATACGATTTACGTGATCGACGTCGCCGCCGGCGACAAGATCCCGCGCAAGGGTGGGCCGGGCATCACCAAGTCCGACCTGCTGGTGATCAACAAGATCGATCTTGCTCCCTATGTCGGGGCCTCGCTCGAAGTGATGGATCGCGACGCCAAGAAGATGCGTAACGCGCGTCCCTTCGTGTTCACCAATCTGCGCGAGGGCAAAGGCGTCGACGAGATCGCCAAGTTCATCGAGGACAAAGGTGGGCTTAAATCATGAGCACCTCCGTTTGCGAACGTCTCGAAGCCGCGCTCGCGCGCATCGCCGATCCAAAAGGCGAGGGCGCGCGCGCCTGTCTGACGGTCTATCGCGAGCAGGCGCTGGCCGCGGCACAGGCCGCCGATGCGCGCACACGTACCGGCGTTTCGCTCGGGCCGCTCGACGGTAAGATCGTGTCCCTCAAAGATTTGTTCGATGTCGCGGGCGAAGTGACGCGCGCCGGCTCGAAAGTTCTCGCGGAAGAGGGCAAGCCCGCCGAACGCGATGCGCCGATCGTGCAGCGGCTGCGCGCGGCCGGCGCGGTGATCGTCGCCAAGACCAACATGTCGGAATTCGCCTTCACCGGTATCGGCATCAATCCGCATTATGGTACGCCCGGCATACCGGCCGAGCGCGAACGCGTGCCGGGCGGCTCGTCGTCGGGCGCGGGCGTCGCGGTCGCCGATGCGATGTGCGAGATCGGCATCGGCACCGACACCGGCGGCTCGGTGCGTATCCCGGCCGCGCTGTGCGGCGTCACCGGGTTCAAGCCGAGCCGTCAGCGCGTTCCCACCACCGGCGCTTTCCCGCTGTCCGGCTCGCTCGATTCCATCGGCCCGCTGGCGCGCAACGTGGCCGACTGCGCCAATGCCGACGCCGTCATGGCGGGTGAAGCCGCGTGGACGCTCGAGCCCGCACCGCTGGCCGGTCTGCGCATCGGCGTTGCGCAAGGCGCGCCGCTGGAAAATCTCGACGGCACCGTCGGCAAGCGCTTTCCCGCGGCTCTCGACCGCCTGGAGAAGGCCGGCGCGCGGCTGTCCAACGAGGCGCTGCCGCTGATCGGCGACATGACGCAGTTGCTGTCGCGCACCAGCATTCTGGTGGCCGAAGCCTATGCCGTCCACCGCGATCGGCTGTCGCGCCGCGCTGACGATATCGATCCGATCGTTGCTCGCCGCACCCTCAAAGGTGCCGAAATCTCGTCGGCCGACTACATCGACACGCTGCAGGCGCGCGCGGCGCTGATCCGCGCCATGGATGCCCGGCTCGCCGATCTCGACGTGCTGGTCATGCCGACGTGTCCGATCGTGTCGCCACG
>JANMSZ010000475.1:0-4350 GCA_031389925.1 Hyphomicrobiales bacterium
GTCTGATCGGCCGCCGGCGGTTCCGGCGACGGCGACGGTGGTGGCGGCAGCTCTGGCGCTGCCGAAGCCGGCTCGCTGGCCTTGACCACGGGCGGTACTTCGCTGGCCGTGAGATCGATGGTCGGCGCCGCGCGCTTGCGGCGGCCTGTCTCCGGCGTTGTGCGCTTATCTGCCATGCGCATTTCCTCGAATCGGCCCCGCCCGTGCGCAGGGAATAACGCAAATGGCCCCTGCGGGCGAATCAATCAAGCTTGCGCCGACTTTATCAGTTCGATCATCGCCGCTTCGTCGGGACGCTTGGCAATCGCGACGTCGGCAGCGCCCGCATTGCGCAGCGGCTCGGCGACCTGTTCCGACAGGCAAAAATGCCGCACCGCCAGCGCCGGTGCCGCAACACCCGCAACGTCGGCGCCCGCGAGATAGCTCTCGGCGCTGCGCTTGGAAAAATGCAACACCGCGTCGACCTCTTTGGCTTTGAAAGCCTTTATCAACCCGGCTGAGAACGGCGCGGCTGCGGCGCGATAGACCACCGCCAGTTCGGCGGCGATGCCACGCACCGTCAGATCGCCGATCAGATCGCCGGCGCGATCCTCACCGGCGAGATAGAGCAAGGGTGCTTTGGCGTCGGCGCGGCACGCCATGACGGTTCGCATCAGATCGCGCACGTCGCCGCCCGCCGTGGTGATGTCGGAAAATCCGGCCTGTCGCGCCGCGTCGGCGCTGCGCTTGCCGACGGCGAAGACCGGCAGCTTGATCAGACCCTCGCGCGCCGGATGCGCGGCAATCGCAGCAGCGGCATTGGCGCTGGTGACGATGACACCGCCCCAATTGGTGCGCAGATCAATGTTGACGGACTCGACGCGCAGCAGCGGTGCGATCAGCACCTCATGGCCGCGCGAGCGCAACGCGGTCGCGGTGCGTTCGCTGTCGTCCTGCGGGCGGGTGAGGACGACGCGCATTAGGACAACAGACCGGAAGGAGCTTCGCGTTTTATGTATTGTCCGGCCTCGGTGCCGATCTTGACCGCGTCGGCCCGCGCACCGCGCAGTTCGTGCGCGATGGAAGGATCGCCATCGAGATGCGCGAGTAGGCCGCGAATGTGAATCGTGTCGCCGGATAGTTCCGCATAGCCACCAATAGGCGTCTTGCACGAACCATCGAGCACGCCGAGGAAGGCGCGCTCACAGACCAGCGCGGTTGAGGTGTCGGCGTGATCGATGCGCGACAGAATTTC
Source organism: Hyphomicrobiales bacterium (assembly GCA_031389925.1). Taxonomy (GTDB): domain Bacteria; phylum Pseudomonadota; class Alphaproteobacteria; order Rhizobiales; family Xanthobacteraceae; genus Pseudolabrys. The sequence continues at coordinate 1,235 of JANMSZ010000475.1, forward strand.
GTGCGTGCGCAAATCGCTTTCACGAATCTCGATGGCAATCGCGCCCTGCCCGGCGGCCGGCAGAAATTCATGCACGTCCATGATCTTGGTGGCGTGGCGCTCGAGCCCGAGCCGCTTCATTCCGGCGAGCGCGAGAATGGTGGCGTCCATGCCTCCATCGTCCAGTTTGCGCAGCCGCGTCTCGACATTGCCGCGTAGCGGCACGATGCGCAAATCGGGCCGGATGCGCTTGGCGATGGCCTGGCGGCGCGGCGAGGTGGTGCCGAGCGTCGCACCCTGCGGCAGATCGGCCAGCGAGCCCGCCTTGTGGCTGATGAAAACGTCGCGCGGATCCTCGCGTTCGAGACAGGCCGCCAGCGTCAGCCCGTCCGGCAGAAAAGTCGGCACATCCTTGGCCGAGTGCACCGCGAGATCGATGCGGCCGTCGAGCAGCGCCTCTTCGATTTCCTTGGTGAAAAGCCCCTTGCCGCCGGCATCCGCCAGCGGCCGGTCCTGGATGGCGTCGCCGGTGGTGCGGATAATGACGAGTTCGATCGCCTCTTCGGCCACGCCTAGCGCCACGGCCAACCGCGCCCGCACGGTCCGCGCCTGGACCAGCGCCAACGGGCTGCCGCGCGTGCCGATACGCAAGATGGGGGCTGCGGATTGCGTCATATTATGTCTCGATGCTAGGCCGTGTTGTAGCGCATGATCCCGAAAAGTAGATACCGGTTTTCGGACAAGATCATGCGCCGGCAAGAAGTCCCGTCCTATAATTGGGAGGGTCGGAGGCAAGAATGATCGTCCTCGGGATCGAAACGACCTGCGACGAAACCGCGGCGGCAGTGGTCGAGCGTTTCGAAGACGGCCGCGGCAAGATTCTGTCGAATATCATCCTGTCGCAGGTCAGCGAACACGCGGCCTTCGGCGGCGTCGTCCCCGAGATCGCCGCGCGCGCCCATGTCGAGGCGCTCGATCACATCATCACCCGCGCCATGAACGAGGCCGGCCGCAATTATGACGACCTCAACGGCATCGCCGCCGCCGCCGGCCCGGGACTGATCGGCGGCGTCATCGTCGGCCTGACCACGGCGAAGGCCATCGCGTTGGTGAAGAACAAGCCGCTGATCGCGATCAACCATCTCGAGGCGCACGCGCTCACCGCGCGACTGACCGACGCGACGCCATTTCCTTATTGCCTGTTCCTGGCGTCGGGCGGCCACACGCAGGTGCTCGCCGTGCGCGGCGTCGGCGATTACGTGCGCCTCGGCACCACGATGGACGACGCCATCGGCGAAGCTTTCGACAAGACCGCGAAGCTGTTGGGCCTCGGTTATCCCGGCGGCCCGCAGGTCGAGAAAGAGGCGATGCGCGGCAACGCCACGCGCTTCGCGCTACCGCGGCCAATGCAGGGCCGCAAGGACGCCGATTTTTCTCTTTCCGGTTTGAAGACGGCGCTCCGGCTTGAAGCCGAAAAAATCGCGCCGCTGTCGGACCAGGATGTCGCCGATTTGTGCGCGTCATTCCAGCAGGCGGTGGTGGACGTGGTGCTCGACCGCTTGCGCGCGGGTCTGCGCATTTTCCGCGCGCAATACGGCGCACCGAGCGCGCTGGTCGCCGCCGGCGGCGTCGCCGCCAATCAGGCCATTCGCAAAGTGCTGCACCGCCTCGCCTTCGAAGTCGGCAGCGTGTTGGTCGCGCCGCCGCTGGAGCTGTGCACCGACAACGGCGCCATGATCGCCTGGGCTGGCGCCGAGCGGCTGGCACTCGGCATGACAGACACGCTCGACGTCGCGCCGCGCGCGCGCTGGCCGCTCGACGAAGTCGCGGCGAGCAAAGCGCGGCCCAAGACATCGGCGTATAAATGACAATCACCCGCATCAGCGTGCTCGGCGGCGGCGCCTGGGGAACGGCGCTGGCGCAGACGTGCGCGCGCGCCGGCCGCGACGTGACCCTGTGGGAATTCGACCAGGGCAATGCCGAGCATCTGACAAGTCAACGCGAGAGCCGCTTTCTGCCCGGCGTGAAACTCGACGATTCAATCAAGATCACGCGGGCGCTGGCCGATGCGGCGCGCGCCGAGGCCATCCTGCTGGTCGTGCCCGCGCAGGCGATGCGCTCGGTGATCAAATCGCTGGCACAGACGATTTCCCCCAACACGCCGGTGATCACCTGCGCCAAGGGCATCGAACACGGCACGCAGAAATTCATGACCGAGATCATCGCCGAATGCGCGCCCAACGCGGTGCCGGCGATTTTGTCGGGGCCGAGTTTTGCCGCCGACGTGGCGCGCGGCCTGCCGACCGCGGTGACGATCGCCGCGGCGGACGCCGGTGTCGCCGAGGCACTGGCGCAGGCGATGAATTCCGGCACCTTCCGTCCCTATCACTCGACCGATGTGCGCGGCGTCGAAGTCGGCGGCGCGGTCAAGAACGTGCTGGCGATCGCGTCCGGCATCGTCACCGGCCGCGGCCTGGGCGCGAGCGCTTCCGCTGCGCTGACGACGCGCGGTTTTGCCGAGCTGGTGCGGTTCGGCCGGGCGTTCGGCGCGCGCGCCGAAACCATGACCGGGCTGTCCGGCCTGGGCGATTTGATCCTGACCTGCTCCAGCCCGCAGTCGCGCAATTTCTCGTTCGGCGTGGCGCTCGGCAAAGGCGTCAAGCCGGACGGCAAATTGGCGGAGGGCGCTTTCACCGCCCCGGTGCTCCTGGAAATGGCGCGTGCTAAAAAGATCGAGATGCCGATCTCGGCGGCGATTGCCGCCGTGCTGGCCAACGAGATGAGCGTCGATCAAGCCATCGAGTCGCTGCTGACGCGGCCGATCAAGTCGGAACAGTAAAATGGCCTACTGGCTGGTGAAATCCGAACCCGATGCCTGGTCGTGGGAGCAACAGGTCAAAGTCGGCGCCAAGGGCACCGCCTGGACCGGCGTGCGCAATCACACCGCCAAGCTCAACCTGATGAAGATGAAGAAAGGCGACCGCGCCTTCTTCTATCACTCCAATGTCGGCAAGGAGATCGTCGGCGTCGCCGAGATCGCGCGTGAGCATTATCCCGATCCGTCGGCGAAGGCCGGCGAGCCGTGGGTGGTCGTCGACGTCAAGGCGGTCGAGCCGCTGCCGACGCCGATAACGCTC
>JANMSZ010000481.1:0-16342 GCA_031389925.1 Hyphomicrobiales bacterium
TCGCGCACATACGTCTCGATCGACAATGTCGCGGGGTCGCCGGGCGACGGCAGCGCGCCCAACGTGCGCGCCGAGCAATGCACCTGATAGCCGACGCCGTTGACGTCGAGGATGATGAAATCGGTGCCGAACGAATCGACGATGCCTTTGAGTTTGCCGATCATCGCGCCGCTGCTTTCAGTTGCATGATGACGCTGCCGCGATGATGCGCGTGACAGATCGCGATCGCCAGTGCGTCGGCGGCGTCTTCGCTTTGCGGATCGGCCTTCGGCAGCAGCACGCCGATCATCATCCTGAGTTGCGCTTTCTCGCCATGGCCGGCGCCGACCACGGTCTTCTTCACCTGGTTCGGCGCGTATTCCGCGACCGTCAGCCCGGCGCGCGCCGGCACCAGCATGGCGATGCCGCGCGCCTGGCCGAGCTTCAAGGTCGAGGCGCCGTTGCCGTTGACGAAGGTGTGCTCGACCGCCGCCTCGTGCGGCGCATATTTCTCGATCACGGCGATCAGCCCGTCATGAATGACGACCAGCCGCTCGCCCAGCGTGGCCCGCTCACTGGTTTCCACCGAGCCGCAGGCGACGTGGATCAGCCGGTTGCCGTCGGACTCGATCAGGCCCCAGCCGGTGCGGCGGAGGCCCGGGTCGATGCCGAGAATGCGAATCGGTTGCCGGAGCATGGCTCGTTGATAACCCCGGGCCGAAAGCATTGCACCTGCCCCTTGCCCATCGTGAAAATGTGCCCGTTATTCCGTAGGAAACGCGCATGGCCGCCATGCCGGTCACAACTGGGATGAACTGGGAAACCACGCGCGTATTGCCCTAGGATCGCCGTGCCATGCCGGGTTCGTCTTCCTCCGCCTCACGCCGTAAACGGCGGGCCGTCATTATTGGCGGCTCGATGTCCGGGCTGTTTTCCGCCGCGTTCCTGCGCCAGATCGGCTGGGACGTGGACGTCTATGAGCGCTCCGGGGTTGAGTTGGTCGGCCGCGGCGCCGGCATCACCGGCCATCCGGAACTGCTCGATGCGCTGGAAGCCAGCGGCGCCGGCACCAAGGACCTCGGCGTCGAAGTGCCCAAACGCATCGCCATCGATCGCGACGGCCGCGTCACCGACGAGCGGCCGCTGCGGCAGATCCTCACCTCCTGGGATCGGCTGCAACAAATCCTGCGCGGCACCATCGACCCGGCGCGTTACCATCTCGGCCGCGCCTTCGAACGCGTCGAGCAAAACGGCAGCGGCGTGCATGTGCATTTCGCCGACGGCAGAATCGAGCGCGCGGACATTCTGGTCGGCGGCGACGGCATTCGCTCCACCGTGCGCGCGCAAATGGCGCCGGACGTGCAGCCGATCTATGCCGGTTATTACATCTGGCGCGGCGCGCCAAACGAAGCCGACCTCGCGCCCGAAACCTTAAGCAGCATCTACCCGCTGTTCACGTTCCATCTGCCGCCGCGTCAGGAAGTGATCACCTATCCGATCGCCGGCTTCGACAACGACCTGCGCCCCGGCCACCGCCGTTTCAATTTCATCTGGTATCGCGTCGCCGACGCAGCCCTGATGCGCGACATGTGCGTCGACGAGAACGGCAAGCAACACGACTATTCGGTGCCGCCGCCGCTGATCCGCAAAGACCTGATCACCGGCATGCACAAGGACGCGCACGACATCCTCCCGCCGGCTCTGCTCGACTCGGTGATGAAGATCAAACAGCCCTTCATCACGCCGATCTACGACTTCACGTCGCCCAGCATCGTCTACGGCCGCGTCGCCATGATCGGCGACGCCGCGGCCAATGCGCGGCCACATATGGGTTTCGGCATGGCCAAGGCCGGCGGCGACGCGCAGGCGCTAGCGCGCGCCTTGCGCGATCATGACGACATCGATGCCGGGCTGAAAGCCTACAACGCCGAGCGTCAGCCGATCGGCAACACCATCGTGATGCATGGCCGCAAGCTCGGCACCCACATGGGCGTCAACCTCAAGACCGAGGAAGACCGCAAGATGCACGCCTATCTGCAAAGCGACGGCGCCATGCTGGATTCAATCGCGGTGCCGCATTTCCTCGACGCTTATAAATGAGCGGCCTGCCGGGCACTACAATGCCGGATTCACTATCGTCGAATTCAACGGCTGAGCCCAGGCGCGAAAGACGCTACGCGCTCATCTTCTGCATCAGCGCTTCGGACACTTCGAAGTTGGCGTAGACGTTCTGCACGTCATCATTATCGTCGAGCGACTCGATCAGCTTGAGCATCTTCTCACCGGCTTCATCGTCGAGGGCGACGGTGTTCTGCGGCTTCCACAGCATCGCCGACTTACGCGCCTCGCCGAATTTTGCTTCCAGCGCCTTGGCGACGTCACGTAGCGAATCCGTCGTGGTGAAAACCTGGTGGCCGTCATCGTTCGACGTGACGTCGTCGGCGCCGGCTTCGATCGCGGCGTCGAGCATGGCGTCGGCGCTCGCGGCCTTCGCGTCATATTCCACGACGCCAACGTGGTCGAACATGAACGACACCGAACCGGTGGTGCCGAGATTGCCGCCGCTCTTGGTGAAGATCGAGCGCACTTCGCCGGCGGTGCGGTTGTGATTGTCGGTCAGCGCCTCGACGATGACGGCGACGCCGCCCGGGCCGTAGCCCTCATACCGCATGTCGTCGAAATTCTCGGAATCGGCGCCGGTCGCCTTCTTCACGGCGCGCTCGATGTTGTCCTTCGGCATGTTCTCGGCGCGGGCGGCCAAAATCGCGGCGCGCAGGCGCGGATTGAACGCCGGGTCGGGCTGGCCCAATTTGGCCGCGACAGTAATTTCCCGCGCCAGCTTGCCGAACACCTTGGAGCGGACTTTGTCCTGCTTCCCCTTGCGGTGCATGATGTTTTTGAATTGGGAATGACCGGCCATATCCGCGCTCTACAAAATAGGTTGATGCCGCCGGGGTTATAGGCCGGCCGCGCGGGAAAATAAATATCGGAAGCGGAGCAGCGACCCTAAATCAGGCGCTCGCCACCGCGGCGTTGCGCAGCAGGTTGTCGATCTGCTCGCCGACCTGGGCGACGTTGCGGTGCACGCGCGCTTTGTAGCGGCGGACCGCCTCGCGATCGACCAGGAAGAATTCCTTTTCCGGGTAGGTCCGCCCGAAAATATCGACCAGCATGCTGCGGAAGCGGCCGGACACGATGTCCGCCTGCTGCGGCGACGCCGCCTCTTCATAGCTCGCGAGTTCGGCCGAGGTCAGCGCGCACAGCAGCGGCGCCAGCCGCGCCGAATGCACCTGACGGTGGCTTTGAATGATCTTGACGATGCGGTCCATCGGCAGCTCGACGCCGGTCTCGGGGCCGATCTGCAACGGTTCGTTCTCGGTCGATTGGGTCAGCGGAAACTGGTCGATCAGCCAGTCGCCGAGATGCACGACGTTCTTGCGGCCACGGCCGTACATCAGCACGTCGTCCTCGGAGCGCGCGTACCAGGTATCGAGCCGCTCGATGACGCGCGTGATCGCCGCGCGCGGGATCAACTCGCGATATTGCGTGCCAAAAATGCCGATCGATGTCTTGCCGCGCCCGATGATGTCGAGCACCTCGCCGCCGAGCAGCGGCTGGAACAGGCTGTTGCCGGTGCCGAGCACCACCAGATCGTATTGCTCGCGCGCCTCGTTGAGCGTGCGGAAGTTCAAATGGTGCACCTCCGCCTCGCCGGGCAGCAGCGAATTGATCATCTGGGTGCCGAGCCGGTCGCCGAACGTGTCGTCGTCGCCGCACGAGATCACCGCGACGCTGCACGACGTGACTGGCTTGAGCCGGTCGGTCGGGGTCAGGCGCATCAGCATCTCAGTGGCGTCCACCGGCGTCGTGCATTCGATGCGGAAGCCGTAGCGATCGAACAGCCGCGCCAGATCGTAGAAGCTCAGATGATTGGCAAAGCCAGCGCGCTTGCCGCCCAGATCGGTCGCGCAGTAGCTCAGGACCACGTCCTGCTTGCTGTAGCGCAGATGGGTGAACAGGTTTTCGACGTCGGCGATCTGCTCGAGCGCACCGAGCATGACAATGATGTCGGATTGCGCCGCGGCCTTGGCCGGGAAGTCGCCGCCGGCGATGTTACAGACTTGGCCGGCGTCACAGGTAACGTTGTCGCGTCCCTGATAGCTGCAGCCATGCGGCAATGAACGTTCGAGTGTCGGCGCAGCGCTGAGATCCAGCACACGCGAGCCTGCGGGAATGAATTGGGCGGCGAGTTCGGCCCTTGGATCGGTTACCGGGAGCGCAAGGGGCTGGCCGGCCAGCTCGTACGTGGTGTCGAGGGTGAGATCGCGTTTGACGTGGGCATTCATGTTCGCTGTGCCTGGGTCTCAGACAGCCGTACCCAGCACAAAGCGGCGAATCACCGTGACCTTCCGGTCAATCGTGGTCAGCCATGGTCAACAAATCGTTAATGTCTGTTAACGCCAGAAATCCGGCGACGTCTGCTCGAGAATTCCGCCAAGCCGCACCGCGCCGACTTTTGTCGCGAGGCCCGTCGCATCGTCGGTCTCGATCGCGAGGCCACACAGGGTCGCAGGTCCCCCGGCCGCTTCGAATTTCGCGCCCGGTAACTTGCGAAGGAAACGGTTGAGCGGCTCGTCTTTGTTCATGCCGATGACCGATTCAAAATCGCCGGTCATGCCAACGTCCGTCATGAACGCGGTGCCGCCCGGCATGATGCGGTGGTCGGACGTCGGCACATGGGTATGCGTGCCGACGACTAGACTGGCGCGGCCGTCGCAGAAATAACCCATGGTCTGCTTTTCGCTGCTAGCCTCGCAGTGTATGTCGACGATGATGGCGTCGGCGCCGGAGCGCAGCGGACAGGCCGACAGCTCGCGCTCTACCGCGACGAACGGATCGTCGAGCGGATCCATGAAGATGCGGCCCATGGCGTTGATCACCAGCGCGTGCTTGCCGTTCTTGGTCTCGACCAAAGCTGCGCCGCGCCCCGGCGTGCCTTTCGGATAATTGACCGGACGGATCAGCCGCGGCGCGCGTTCGATGAACACCAGCGCCTCGCGCTGATCCCAGGCGTGATTGCCGAGCGTGATGGCGTCGGCGCCGGCATCGATCAATTCGTTGTAGATGACCTCGGTGATGCCGAAACCGCCGGCGGCGTTCTCGCCATTGATGACGACGAGGTCGAGCTTCCAATCGCTGATCAGTTTCGGCAGGCGCTCGTTGACGATAGTGCGCCCGGAGCGGCCGACAATGTCGCCGATAAAGAGAATACGCATAAGCTCTACATTCTACTGGCGTCGGAAATCGATGGTCTCGCGTTCCGTTAGCACGAGATCGAGCCGCTCGTCGCGCTCGGTTGCCGGAGTCCGGGCAATTTCCTGGGCGGCGAAGGCGATACCGATCGCGACAATATTTTTCGCTGTCCGCAAGGCGTGGAGGGTCATATCGTAATAGCCGGCGCCGTAGCCGATACGATTTCCGCTGCGGTCGAAGGCCGCGAGCGGCACGATCAGGATGTCGGGTGCCACCTCGGCCGCGTCCGTTGTCGGTTCGCGGATGCCCCATTGCCCGGGCGCGAGCGGCGCGCCGAACTCCCAGGCCCTCATGATCAATGGATGGCCGCGCCCAACGATGCAGGGCAGCGCGAGCTTGGCGCCGGCGTCATGCAGCTTGCGCAGCAGCGGGATCGGATTGATCTCCGATTTCATCGGCGAAAAGCCGGACACGATCATGCCGGGCGTGACGTCGACCGGAATTCCACGTTTCGCGATCGCTTCCGCCGCGGCCGCGCGCACGTTCGGCGGCAGCGCATCGCGCAGCGTCAGGGCGACGCTGCGGAGCTCGGCTTTGCGGGTTTGGATGTCGGTAGGTTCAGGCATTTCGTCAATTCAAGTGCGGAGCCGCGATGGCCGTCAGAGCGTGATCCCGGGAACCTACTGTTGTAGGTGGGCGCCATATGACCGAGCCCACGAGCCCGGCCAGGGACAGCTCCCGAAGGAATCGTAAGGCCCCGGGGAATGTGTCTCTGTCGCACCGCGCAGCCCCGCGACTCGAATGTAGTGCTTCGGAGACCCCAGCGCCATGGCGGTCTACCCGATCGCCACACCATTCCCGAGGGTCTGGTTAAGCTTCTTGGTGATGCCTTCGAGGCGCTCGGCGGCCGAATTGAAGGCGCCGACCACCGCGTCCGACGCCGCCTTGGCGCGGTCGGAGGACACCACGCGGGCGTCCTGCAATGCGATCAGTTCCTCTTCCATGCGCCGCATCTTGCGGGCGGCTTCGGCCAGTTCGTCGGACACCATCAGGGCCGCCATGACGGTCAGGCGCGTGTCGCCGATCTCGCCGAACTTCTTGCGCAGTTCTTCGATGCGCTCGTCCATGTCGCGGGCGAGCATCTGCAAATGCTCCTCCTGCCCGTCTTCGCAGGCGAGGCGGAACTGGCGGCCGGCAATAGTGGCGTTCACGGTTGCCATAGCTCTATTCCTGCTTGCGCATGATCTTTTCCGAAAACCGGTGCCCACTTTTCGGGATCATGCGCTACTCGTTACTCTCCAGCACCGACTGGATGGAGGCTATTGCCGTGTCGAGCCGCTGCGCGATCTCGCGGTTGGTCGCTTCGAGCTTGCGCGATTTGGCGGTCTCGCCATCGAGGCTGGCAGCGAGCTTGGTGCGGTCGAGGCCCAGCGCCTGGACCTGAGCCACCAGCGCCTGCTCACCGCGGTCGGCCTCGCGGCGCCGCTCGACGGCGGCATCGAGCGCATCGAGCGCCAATGCCAGACGTTTGACCGCAGTGTCGATCGCGCTTTGCTCGGTCATCGGCCAAAAAACTCTTGCGGCAGCAATTGTTTAGGCAAAGAACTTTACGTGGCGCGTGACCGGCGCGTCAACGCTGGCGGGCCGGTTTACCCCGATGTTTTCGTGGGCCTGTGCACGGACTTGCCGGCATGGCGACGTCACATTGACTCAAGGGCCTCACATGGTATCCAGCCCCACGCAAAAGGCCTTTTCCATGAATGTAAAAGCGTCCTCGACCGCTGTGGCTTCCGCTGCGGGACACGCACCGGCTTCCGCCGTTTCCCCAGCCCAAATGGCCAACGCCATCCGCGCGCTGGCGATGGATGCGGTCGAACAGGCCAAATCCGGCCACCCCGGCCTGCCGATGGGCGCTGCCGACGTGGCGACGGTCCTGTTCACGCAATTCCTGAAATTCGACGCATCCGACCCGCATTGGGCCGACCGCGACCGCTTCGTTCTGTCGGCCGGCCACGGCTCGATGCTGGTCTATGCGCTTTTGTATCTCACCGGTTATTCGTCGGTGTCACTCGACGAGATCAAGCGCTTCCGCCAGCTCGGCTCCAAGACGCCGGGGCATCCTGAAAATTTTATCACTACAGGGATCGAGACCACCACCGGCCCGCTCGGTCAGGGCATCGCCAATGCCGTCGGCATGGCGATCGCCGAGCGCCATATGGCGGCGGTGTTCGGCAACGAGGCGGTCGATCACAAGACCTACGTGCTGTGTTCCGACGGCGACCTGATGGAAGGCATCAGCCAGGAAGCCATCGCCTTTGCCGGCCACCTCAAGCTGTCGAAGCTGATCGTGCTGTTCGACGACAACGGCATCTCGATCGACGGCGCGCTGGCGCTGTCGGACTCGACCGACCAGGTGAAGCGCTTCGAGGCCTCAGGCTGGAACGCTACGCGCGTCGACGGTCACGATCCAGCCGCCATCGCCGCGGCGCTGACCAAGGCGCAGACCTCCGACAGACCGACCATGATCGCCTGCAAGACCATCATCGGCTATGGCTCGCCGAACAAGGCGGGCAAGTCGTCGTCGCACGGCTCGCCGCTCGGCGCCGACGAAATCAAGGCGACGCGCGAGAAACTTGGCTGGCCGCACAGCGCGTTCGAAATTCCCGCCGACATCCTGAATGCCTGGCGCGCCGCCGGAGCGCGCTCGAAAGATGCGCACACCGCGTGGAGCAAGAAGCTCGCCGCACTCGATCCGGCGCAGCGCGCCGAATTCGAACGCCGCATGAAAGGCGAGTTGCCGGCGAAGGCCTTGGCCGACGCCGTGCGTTCAGTGAAAGAGTCGCTGGCCGCATCGCCGAAGGAAATCGCGACGCGCACCGCCTGCGAATTCGCGCTCGAAAGCCTGATCCCGGCGCTACCGGAAATGATCGGCGGCTCGGCCGACCTCACCGGCTCGAATAACACGCGCACCAAGTCGATGAAGGCGATGTCGGCTGCCGACTTCTCCGGCCGATTCATCCATTACGGCATTCGCGAGCACGGCATGGCCGCCGCGATGAACGGCATGACGCTGCACGGCGGCATCATCCCCTACTCCGGCACGTTCCTGGTGTTCTCGGATTATTGCCGGCCTGCGATCCGCCTCGCGGCGCTGATGGGCGAGCGCGTCATTCACATCATGACGCATGACTCGATTGGCCTTGGTGAAGACGGCCCGACGCATCAGCCGGTCGAACACATCGCCGCCTTGCGCGCTATCCCGAATCTCTTGGTGTTCCGTCCCTGCGACGTGGTCGAGACGCTCGAGTGCTGGCAATTAGCGCTTGAGGCCAAGGACCGCCCGAGCGTGCTGGCGTTGACCCGCCAGAACCTGCCGCAGCTCAGCCAGAATTTCCTCGACAGCAACCGCTGCGCCGCCGGCGCCTACGAGATCGCTGCAGCCGAAGGTAAGGCTCAGGTGTCGATCTTCGCCACCGGCTCGGAAGTCGCCATCGCGGTCGAAGGCAAGAAGCTGCTCGCCGCCAAGGGCGTGTCGGCTCGCGTCGTCTCGATCCCCTGCTTCGAACTGCTGCTGGAAGCGCCGGAGGCCGCACGCCGCGCCATCATCGGCGATACGCCGGTCAAGATTGGCGTCGAAGCCGCCGTGCGCATGGGCTGGGACGCCATCATCGGCTCCGACGGCGCTTTCGTCGGCATGGATTCCTTCGGTGCCAGCGCGCCGTTCAAAGAACTCTACAAGAGCTTCGGCATCACCGCGGAAGCGGTCGCCGATGCGGCATTGCGTAAGCTTGGGAAAAGCTGACGCGGCACTATATTGAAAGCAGCGGTCCGCCGGGGCCGCGCAAACTGACAAGCCGGGAGTGAATTCAATGACGATCCGTGTTGCCATCAATGGCTTCGGCCGCATCGGCCGCAACATCCTTCGCGCCATCGCCGAAAGCGGACGCACGGATATCGAAGTGGTCGGCATCAACGACCTCGGCCCGGTCGAGACCAACGCCCACCTGCTGCGCTTCGACAGCGTGCACGGCCGCTTCCCCGGCGAAGTCACCGTGAAGGGCGACACCATCAGCCTCGGCAACGGCGCTATCAAAGTGACCGCGGTAAAGGATCCCTCCACGCTGCCGTGGAAGGATCTCGGCGTCGACATCGCGATGGAATGCACCGGCATCTTCACCGCCAAGGACAAGGCCTCGATGCATCTGACCGCCGGCGCCAAGCGCGTGCTGATCTCCGCGCCGGGTGACGGTGCCGACCTCACCGTGGTCTACGGCGTCAACCACGACAAACTGACCAAGGATCACAGAATCGTCTCCAACGCCTCGTGCACGACCAATTGTCTGGCGCCGGTCGCCAAAGTGCTCAACGATGCCATCGGCATCGATAAGGGCTTCATGACGACGATCCATTCCTACACCGGCGACCAGCCGACGCTCGACACTATGCACAAGGATCTCTACCGCGGCCGCGCCGCGGCGCTGTCGATGATCCCGACCTCGACCGGCGCTGCGAAAGCCGTCGGCCTGGTGCTGCCCGAGCTCAACGGCAAATTAGACGGGGTGGCAATAAGAGTGCCGACGCCGAACGTCTCGGTCGTCGATTTCAAATTCGTCGCCAAGAAGGCGACCACCGTCGCGGAGATCAACGGCGCGATCAAGCGCGCCTCCGAGCAGCAACTCAAGGGCATCCTCGGCTATACCGACGCGCCGAACGTCTCGATCGACTTCAACCACGATCCGCGCTCCTCGATCTTCCACATGGATCAGACCAAGGTGCTGGACGGCACGCTGGTGCGTGTGATGTCGTGGTACGACAACGAGTGGGGCTTCTCCAATCGCATGTCGGACACCGCCGTCGCGATGGGCAAGCTGCTGTAGCGAAAGAGCGCGCCGGGGCGGCTGATGAGCAACACGTTCCGCACACTCGACCACGCCGACGTGAAGGGCAAACGCGTTTTGATGCGCGTCGACCTCAACGTGCCCTATGAGAACGGCGTGGTGTCCGACGCCACGCGCATCGAGCGCACCGCGCCGTCCATCACCGAACTCGCCGCCAAGGGCGCCAAGGTGATCTTGCTCTCGCACTTCGGACGGCCGAAGGGGCGCGACGCCGCCAGCTCGCTCAAGCCTGTCGCCGCCGAAGTCGCGCACACCATCAAGCGGCCGATCAAGTTCGTCGATGACTGCGTCGGCGAGAAAGCCGAACGCGCGGTGGCGGCAATGCATTCCGGCGAGATCATCTGCCTGGAGAACACCCGCTTCCACGCCGGCGAGGAAAAGAACGATCCCGCTTTCATCGCGCAGCTTGCGAAGCTCGGCGATATTTTCGTCAACGACGCTTTCTCCGTATCGCACCGCGCGCATGCCTCGACGGAAGGCCTGAGCCATGTGCTGCCGGCCTACGCCGGGCGTACCTTGCAGGCGGAATTGGAAGCCTTTGAGAAGGTGCTCGACAAGCCGGAGCGTCCGCTGGTCGCCATCGTCGGCGGCGCCAAGATTTCCACCAAGCTCGATCTGCTGGGCAATCTGCTGGAGCGCGTCGATGTGCTGATCATCGGGGGCGCCATGGCCAATACGTTCCTGATGGCGCAGGGCAAGCAGGTCGGCCGCTCGCTGGTTGAGCGCGATCTGCTCGACACCGCGCAGAAGATCATGGATCAGGCCAAGGCCGCCAAGCGCGAGATCGTGCTGCCGGTCGATGCCGTGGTGGCGGAAAAATTCGAGGCCAACGCGCCGTCGCGCGTGGTCGATGTCGACAAAGTCGGCGGCGCCGACATGATCCTGGATATCGGCCCGAAGAGTATCGAGCAGGTGATCTCGGTGCTGGCGCGCGCCAAGACGCTGGTCTGGAACGGGCCGTTCGGCGCCTTCGAGATGGAACCGTTCGACAAGGGCACCGTCGCAGTCGCGCAAGCGGCGGCGGAACTCACAACAGCCGGCAAGCTTGTAACGGTCGCAGGCGGCGGCGATACCGTAGCGGCATTGAACGTCGCGGGCGTGGTCGATCGCTTCACTTATGTATCGACCGCCGGTGGCGCTTTCCTGGAATGGCTTGAAGGCAAGCCCTTGCCCGGCGTCGAGGTGTTGAGGGTAAAGTGACGCCGAAGGCGTCATCCCGGGTCTGCGGTGCACCGCGGCCGGGGCAAGTGAACATGAGGGGAGACGACAATGAATCTCGATGAATTGAACAAAGTGGCGAAAGCCATGGTGGCGCCCGGCAAGGGCATTCTGGCCGCCGACGAATCCACCGGCACGATCGGCAAGCGATTCGACGCCATCAAGACCGAAAACAACGAGGACAATCGCCGCGATTATCGCGAGCTGATGTTCCGCACAGCCGAGGCGATGAAAAGCAACATCTCCGGCGTCATCCTCTACGACGAGACCATCTGGCAGAAAGCAAAAGACGGCACGCCGCTGGTCGATATCATCAAGAAGTCCGGCGCCCTGCCCGGCATCAAGGTCGACGAAGGCGTCAAGCCGCTGCCTAATTGCCCGGGCGAAGTCATCACCGTCGGGCTCGACAAGCTCGCCGACCGGCTGCCGAAATATTACGACCAGGGCGCGCGCTTCGCGAAGTGGCGGGCGGTGATCGACATTGGCGCCGGCATCCCGAGCTACGCTTGCATCCATGCCAATGCTCATGCGCTGGCGCGTTACGCCGCGCTCTGCCAGGCGGCGCAAATCGTGCCCATCGTCGAGCCTGAAGTGCTGATGGACGGCAACCACGACATGGACCAGTGCGAGAATGTCACGACCTGGATCCTCAAGGAAACGTTCCAGGAATTGTTCTACGCCAAGGTTGCGCTCGAAGGCATCGTGCTCAAGCCGAACATGATCGTGCCGGGCAAAGGCTCGAAGACGCGCGCGACGTATCAGGAAGTCGCGGAGCGCACGGTGAGCGTGTTGAAGAATTGCGTGCCGGGCGCGGTGCCGGGCATCGCCTTCCTCTCCGGCGGCCAGACCGACGAAGAAGCGACCGCCAATCTCGACGCCATGAATAAGATCGGCAATCTGCCGTGGGCGCTGACCTTCTCCTACGGCCGCGCGCTTCAGGCCGCGCCGCAGAAGACCTGGGCCGGCAAGGCGGAGAACACCGCCGCCGCGCAAAGCGCCTTCACGCATCGCGCCAAGATGAACGGCCTCGCCGCGCTCGGCCAATGGAAAGCCGATCTGGAAAAAAAGGCGGCGTAGTAATCCGTCACCCTGAGGTGGCCGCCGCAAGGCGGCCCTCGAAGGACGACGGTCCGTCTGTCAGTGCCCGTGCATCCTTCGAGGCTCGCTTCGCTCGCACCTCAGGATGACGGGTTTAAAAACAAAAAAAAAGGCCGCCCTCACAGGCGGCCTTTTTCTTATGTGACGCTGACGCTTACTAACAGTCGGTGCGGGTGACCGTCTTCGAACTGAGCAAATCTTCCTGACGAACGGTGCGCGTCGCGCAGTCGCCGGTCGGGCCGGTGCCCGTGGTCGTTGTGGTGCTGCGCGATTCGGTACCGAGGAAGCCGCCGCGCTCCTGCGTGGTGACGGTCGACTGCGTCGGCGCCTGCTCGATGATAACGGTCGGCTGCTCGCGCTGAATGACGACAGGCGGCGCCTGCCGTTCGATCACGACAGCCGGTGCCCGGCGTTCTTCGATAATCGTGGTCTGCGCGGATGCGCTAAGCGAACCGAATGCGGTCGCAGCCAGCGCCAAAGTCATAATGCGGAATTTCATGGTGCCCTCCTGCATTCGGATCGAATGCTCGGCCCAACAACGCGCGGGCGCTGGAGAGGTTCCAAGATAGCGCGCTTGGTGAAAAAGGTCGCCCACCGCGCGGCCTTTTCAGTTCACATTCGTTAACCGGCCTCAGTCGCAGGTCGTCTTGCTGACGGTCTTGTCGCCGGTAAGGATGCCTTCTTTGTGAACGGTCTTGTTGGTGCAATCGCCGGTGAGACCCGAACCAGTGGTCGTCGTCGTGGTCTTGCTTTCGGTACCGAGCAGACCGCCGCGTTCCTTCACGGTGGTCGAGGAGGTCGCCGGGCGATCGGTTTCGATCACGACGGTGGGATCGCGCCGTTCCTGAATAATGGTGGTCTGCGCAATCGCCGCGAGCGAGCCGAAACACGTCGCCAGTGCGAGCGTAAGGACATTGAGCTTCATGGCCGCCTCCTGCTAAAGGGAACTCCGCTGACAACGCCCGGCCCCATCCGACGTTCCAATTTTCCCTGTAATCCAAGGACAGCCAACGTGATCGACCTTTACACCTGGACGACGCCGAACGGCCGCAAGGCTTCCATCATGCTGGAGGAAGTCGGCCTGCCTTACACAGTGCACGCCATCGATATTTCCAAGGACGAACAGTTCGCCCCGGCTTTTCTTAAAGTTGCGCCGAACAACCGCATCCCCGCGATCGTCGACCATGACAACAACATGCCGCTGATGGAGTCGGGCGCGATCCTCATTTACCTCGCCGACAAAACGGGAAAGCTGCTGCCGAAGTCCGGCGAAGGCCGCTACAAGGTGATCGAGTGGGTGATGTGGCAGATGGGAGGCGCCGGCCCCATGCTCGGCCAGGTGCATCACTTCGTGAAATATAATCCCGGCAAGGCGACTTACGCCGAGGAGCGCTTCCTGAAGGAAGCCAACCGGCTCTACAAAGTGCTCAACACCCAGCTCGAGGGCAAGGAATTCGTCTGCGGTGAATACTCCATCGCCGACATCGCGATCTGGCCGTGGATTTCGCGCTTCGAGTGGCAGACCATCGACTTGAACCAGTACCCGAATGTGAAACGCTGGTACACGACGGTCGCCGCGCGGCCTGCCGTGCAGAAGGGCTACAAGGTGCCCAAGGACATGGGCGCCATCCCGATGCCGGCGTAACAAAACCAAAATTGACAAACCAACCGCCGCGCTGGCGCCAGCGCGGCGTTTTTATGGTGCCAACGTCGGGCTAGGGCTCGAGTGCGCTCCGGTAGCGATCCGGAAGGTGATCGCGGATCGCAAACGGCAGCAGTGCATAGAGCGGGCCCAGAAACCCCGGTCCAGCCTCGGCGAGTAGTTTGCCGGCGAGCGCCGCATTTTTGCGGTTGAGCCAATTTTCCCGCACGCCGGCGCGGAATGCCGGATCGTTGGCGCTGACCAATGCCAAAGTCGCCAAGCGGTCGAATTTCGCACCGGAATCGCATTTCAGCATCTGTCCGACATGCTGGAACTGGAAGCGGCCCGGCGGCGCCAAACGTGCAAACCATTCCGGGATACACGGCACGATGTCGCCGCCGTGCACCAGACGAAATGTGCGATCGCCGAGTTTGCCGTTGTAGCGGCCGGCAAAGTCCGCTCCGCCCGCACGCGGCATGCCGAACGTGAAGACCGCGGCTGGCGTCCTGCCGATGTCGTGAGCTTTCTCGGCCGCGAGAACCGCGAGCGCAGCGCCGAGGCTATGGCCGGTGAAGAACAGCGGCCGCGCATCGGTTTGGAGTAGCATTTCGATCTGCGGCCAGATGGCATTGAACGCATTCTGAAAACCTTCGTGCGTGTCATCGGCGGTGAGACGGACGGTCGCGTCGGTGATCAGGTTTTTCGGCAGCGCAGGATCGGTACCGGCGAACGCGACGATGGTGCAGTCCGGCCGTACTCCAACAATCGCACGCGTGTCGATCCTTAATCCCTGCGCGCGTAACGGGGTGACTGGCTCGAACCCCCAGACCGGACCGACTATTTCAATCGTCCGCGGGGCATCGGTCTCGTACGACAGTTGTGCCATCCACATCATCGCGCGCGCGTCGTCGATGTCGAAACGTCCGCGCAGCGGCGAAAATAACGCGAAGGCGTTCTTTTCGTAGTCCTCCGGCGGAAGCTGGACAAATCTACTGATGGCTGTCCGTCACTTCGCCGCGCCCGGCATGGTGATGTTCTGCTCTTTCACCAGTGCCGCCCATTTCGCCACGTCGGCGTTGATGTAGCGGCCGAACTGCTCGGGCGTCTGCGGCTCAGGCTCGGCGCCGAGCTTGGCCATGTGATCGATGACGTCCGGCTTCGCCATGATCGCGACCACGGCTTTGTTGAGCTTGTCGACGATCTCCTTCGGCGTATGCGCAGGCACGAGCAGCCCGAACCAGCCGACCGACTCGTAACCGGGCAGACCGCCTTCGGCGATGGTCGGGACCGCCGGCGAAAATTTCGAACGCTTGGCGCCGGTGGTGCCGAGCGCCTTGAGCTTGCCGCTCTCGATGAACGCCTGCACCGTGGTCGAGGGCGAGAACATCATGTCGATGCGGC
Source organism: Hyphomicrobiales bacterium (assembly GCA_031389925.1). GTDB lineage: Bacteria > Pseudomonadota > Alphaproteobacteria > Rhizobiales > Xanthobacteraceae > Pseudolabrys. The sequence continues at coordinate 15,490 of JANMSZ010000481.1, forward strand.
CGCCGAGCAGATCGGTGACCGCAGGTCCGGTGCCTTTGTAAGGCACGTGCAGCATCTCGACACGCGCCTCCTTCTCGAACAGCGCGCCCGACAGATGCGACGCAGCGCCGACGCCCGACGATCCGAACGATAGCGCCTTCGGCTTCTCGCGCGCGAGCTTGATCAGATCGGCGATGGAATTCGCAGACACGTGCGGATTGACCACCAGCAGATAAGACGGTGCCGCGATCACGGTAATCGGCGCGAAGAATTTGTTGACGTCGAACGGTCCCTCCGGCGACAGCGCCGCGGAAGCCGCCATCAGCGCGCCGGTCGAGGCCATCAACAGCGTATACCCGTCGGGCTCGGCCTTGGCAGCGGCGCGGGTGCCGATACCGCCGGACGCGCCAGGCTGGTTCTCGACCACCACGGGCTGGCCCCATTGTTCGGCGAGTTTCTGTCCGATGATGCGCCCCAACACGTCGGTGCCGCCGCCGGGCGCGAACGGCACCACCATCTTGATGGCGCGAACCGGATAGTCGGCGGCCGCGGCCGGGAACGCGGCCACGCACAGCAGCAACAGGCAAAGGCGTTTCAGCATCCCGGCGTCTCCCGATATTTTCTTCTTGTGACCATGGTAACGGCCGCGCCTGCCCTCGTCCACGCGGGCATTTGGACCATTTCCGCCCGAGCCTTAACCTCAGCGCCGCGATTCGCGGATCGAAGCCATGGCCCACCCCAAGACCACATCGAACACAGCCGAGATTGCCGAGACGCTGCGGCGCGCCAGCGCGCTGCACCAGTGTGGGCAATTAAACGAGGCCGAGCCGCTGTACCGGCAGGTGCTGGCGCTGCAGCCGCAGAATTTCGACGC
>JANMSZ010000482.1:0-3211 GCA_031389925.1 Hyphomicrobiales bacterium
TGCCGAGCGTGCTGGCGAGCAGGCAGACCACGATCGTTATCGCGAACACAATGCCGACGCTCTCGGGATCGAGCACCAGACGGCGCGGAAAGTACGGCATGAAGACAAGGACCAAAGCCAAGCCGACGACGTAGCCGAAAATACCCATCGACAGCGCCTGCTGCACGATGAGACCGATGATGGTGCGATCGGGCGCGCCGACGAACTTGAGCGTGGCGATCGAGCGCACCTTGTCCATGGTCAGCGTATAGATGATCAACGCGATGATGACCGCCGAGACGATCACCAGCAGCACCATGATGAGCCCCTGCTGCTTGCGCGCGCGCTCGATGACGAATTTGCTCAGCAAGGTTTCCTGCTGATCTTGCGTCAACGCCGAAAGGTGCTTCCAGCGCGACAACGCGGCGGCGACCTCGGCCTCCGGGACGAAGGGCGACACTTTGGCGATGACGGCATTGATCTGATCGTTGGTTTCCAGGCCGCCGCCGCGCGCCTGCTCACGCCGGCTCGCCGGTGGCGAAATTTCAAACTGCAGCGCCTGCGCGTCGCGCAAAGTGATGTAGCCGACCGGATCGCCGGACGAAGTGACTTCGTTGTTCATCAGCCCGACGACCGTGAACTTGTGTCCACGCGTGCCAAGCGGCACCTCCTGGCCAATCGTGAGGCCGGCGGAACGGTCGACAACCATTTCGTAATGGCTGCGCATGATCGCGCGGCCGGCGGCGAGTTGACGCGGCCCGCCGGGCCGGCCCAGTTCGAAGCCAATCAGGAAGAGACGCAACGGCTTATCGTTCAGGATGGTTTGCACCGATTGATAGGTGACCGATCCGGCGCGCTCGACGCCGTAGACCCGGCTGACCATCTCGCGCGTATCGCCGGGAATGCGCGAGGCCTCGGCAAACGGGCCATTGGTACCAGCCTCGACCACCCAGAGGTCCGCGTTCGCCGCGCGCGCCTGCCGCAATGCGTCGTCGATCAAGCCGCCATAGACGCCGGTGATCATGATGACGATGCCAAGCAGCAGGCTCAATCCGAAATTAGTCAGAACGAAGCGCAGCAGATTGTGCTTGATATCGCGATAGGCCAAATTCATTTGCCGGGCCCTTGCGCGACCGCCGCGCGGCCAACGCGCAGCCCGCTGGGCAACGGCGCGACCACCTGAGCCTTCTCCGGCAAGCCGCCGGCGATCTCATGGCGCCCATCGAGCAACCGGTGACTGAACGTCACTTCGTGCTGTTGTAACTGGCCGTCTTCAAGCGTCCAAACCGTCCCGCGGTTCTTGCCGAGGCCGACGATCGCCGCTTCCGGCACCAGCGTCGCCTGCGGCAGGCGCACGGTCGTGATGTAAACCTCGGCCTGTTCGCCGAGATGGAAATTGTCCGGCAGTCTGTCGAACGCGATCGCAACGCGGCGCTCCTCGTTGACGCGGTCGCTTTCCGGCTCTATGCGGGCGACCTGGCCATGGAAGCGCTCATTGGGGCGCGAGCGGAGAACGATATCCGCGCGTTTGCCGACCGCGATCTCGCCGGACTTGCTCTCGTCGACAAAGGCCAACGCCCAGACCGTCTTGGGATCGATCAGCGTGAACACCGGCTCGCCGGCGGCCAGCGCAACACCAAGCTCCTTCGAGCGCGCGGTGACCATGGCGTCGTAAGGCGCGAGCAACGTGTGAAAGGCCAGGGTTGCTGTTTCCTGCTGCTGTTGAGCCTTCGCGTCATTGATGGCGGCGCGCGCAACGGCAATATCGCTTGAGGCCAGGTCGACATCGGCGCGCGTCGTGTCCTGCGACGTTCTTGCCGCCTCCGCCGATTCGACCGAGGTGGAGCTGGTCTGAACCAGCTTTTGCCGCCGCTCGCTGATCGCCTTGGCGTTGGCAAAATTTGCTTGCGCCTTTTCAAGACCGGCGCCGGCCTTTTGCAGACTGGCCTCGCTGAGTTGAACGGCCGCCGCGGTCCGCGCGACGCGCGCGCTCTGCTCGCGGTCGTCAAGCCGGGCCAGGATTGTGCCCTTGGCGACGCGGTCGCCGACGTCGGCACGCAATTCAAGCAGCACGCCGGATACCTTGAAGCCTACTTTGGAGGTAACGCGCGCCTCGACGGTTCCAAGGCCGAATACCTCCACAGGGACGTCGCGCTGAACCGCAACCACCTGCACTTTGACCGGGCGCAGAAACATCGACCATGCGCCGAACAAGACGCCGACGCCGATACCAGCAGCCAAACCGGCCGCCACAAGACGTTTGAACGTCATTGGTTCGCTCCCGCAGCCGAGGACATAGCCTCGTCTAGCCAGGCAACGGGCCTGCGGCATTGACCGGGATCAATTGTGGGCTGGCCGCCCGCGTCAGAACGTAGCGGCGGCGGCCTGCTGCGGAGCCACCCGCTGCGCCTGCGCCGATTGCAGCAACTGCAACGCGGCGGCCGCCTGGCCGTGCAGTTCCGCGAAATCGATCTGATCGGGTTCGGGCTGGCCTTCGGCGGCCGGCGTGTAGACCGCAACGCCGGCGATCACAGCGGCAAGCAGGACAGACAACAACCGGGCTTTCATTCTGGCATCCATCAGCGCGTTTTGCGCACGATGACGATACGCCCGGCCCTGTTTAAATGTGGCGAAATTGAATCCGACATCTGCGCCTACCGGCTTCAAGGTTTGTTAACCGTGCCGCCGTCGCGCGCCTGTATTCATTGGGAATTGCCGTGGCCGGTGCCGGCCATGGCGTCGGCCATCCCTACTGTTGTTCGATGCCCAGCTCCTTGGTGGTCTTTGCCCACACCGCGAGCTGCTCCTTCACGAACGCGCCCGCGGCCTGCGGCGTGCCGACGCCGCTCGGCGCCAGATCAAAGCCGAGCTTGCCCGACAGTTCCTTGACCTGCGGATCCTTGGTGGCGGCATCGATGGCGGCGTTCACTTTCTTGACGATGTCGGGCGACGTGCCGGCCGGCGCCATCAGCATGAACCAGCCCTGGAAGTCGAAGCCCGGCAGCGTTTCGGCGGCGGACGGCACGTCCGGCATGCTGGTTGCCCGCCCGGTCGACGCCACCGCGATTGCGCGCAACGATCCCGCCCGCACCAGTTGCTCGACGATCGATATCGAGAACACGCCGGCTTGTGTGCGGCCAGTCATCACATCCTGGATGCCGGCATTCGGATTGGTCGATGGAATCAGCACAAACTGCGTACCGGAAAATTTGTTTAGCGCCTGGGCTGTGAC
>JANMSZ010000524.1:0-3300 GCA_031389925.1 Hyphomicrobiales bacterium
GATAATCGCTGAAGGCATCTAAGCGAGAAACCCACCTCGAAACGAGTTCTCCCTTGAGAGCCGTGGTAGACCACCACGTTGATAGGCCGGGTGTGTAAGTGCGGCAACGCATTGAGCTTACCGGTACTAATAGCTCGATTGGCTTGATTGCTCTCATTTCCAATGCCCATCGCTCTCTTTCGAGAGCCATGGCGCAATGCTGAAATAGATAGACCTTGTTTGTCCGCGCACAGCGGGCACTTGCTTCAAATTCGTTCTTAGCCGGACTGGTGGTTTTAGCGGGGGGCCTGTACCCGATCCCATCTCGAACTCGGCCGTAAAACTCCCCAGCGCCGATGGTACTAAGTCTTAAGACTTGGAAGAGTAGGTCGCTGCCAGTCCTGCCAAGAACGAATGATCCTCATCACGATGTGCGGCATTAGAAAAAACGGCCGTCCGCAAGGGCGGCCGTTTTGTTTTTGGAGCTGCCCTCCGAAAACAGGAAAGCCGCTGCGGAGAAATCCGCGGCGGCTTTTTCCATTTCGGTGGCGCGCACTAGCTCTTCTTTGCCAGCCGCGCCGAATACAACGCCGCGATGCGGCGGCGAAACGCTTTCGGCTTCTCCGCGAACAGCCGGCCAGCGAGCCGGGCCGCGCTCTTCAAATGCGCGGCACGCCGCGCCTCGATCACCGGCGCCAGGCGCGATCGCCACGGCGCCAGCGGCTGATGCGGCGCCGTGAAGCCGGCGAGCACCGCCAAATCCTGGCACGCGCCGAGCCGATTGCGCAGACGTTGCGCTTCCTCGGCCCAGACCTGACCGAGCCGTGGCCACAAGTGTTCGACCAGATCCATCTGATGGCGATGCTCGACCACGCGGCGGCGCAGATCGTGCAGATGTTCGGCGTCCGCCTCCGGCCAGTTGTCGGGCATCAACTGCCGAGCCCGGCGATAGGTCGCGGTTAGCGCATCGGCGACCGTGTCGAAATCGATCTCCTTGAGCGGCCACCGCTCGAGCGACAGTGTGGCGAAGTCGAGATAGCGCGTCAGGCGCTCGCGCATGTCCTGGCTGAAGCCGGTCTGTTCGGCGGTGATTTTGATCTCGTTCAGCCGGCCGCGGATGGTTTCCATCGAGGTATCGGAGAACGGCACGTCGGCCTTACGCAGATCGGCCAGCGCGTCGAGGGTCGACTGGGCGTCGCGGGCGCTGGTCAGCGCCCGCATCAGGTCGCGGGCCTCGATCCGCATTTGCTCGGCCTGTTCGCCCAGCGGCCGCGCCAGCAGGCGCATCAGCGCCCGCCAGCGCTTGAGGGCCTTGCGGACCTCGTGGACGGCTTCGGCGTCGGAAAGCTCGGGATCGCTGAGGGAACTCCGGGCGTCGGCAATGATCGACCGCGCGGCCACGGCCAAGCCGTCGCCGAAGCTGCTTTTGCCTTCCGCGTCTGCCCCCGCCATGGCCGGTTTTTGCCGCGGATTGGTGACAAGTTTATGAAATGCCACGCTTTGCGCTCTTCCCATTCGCGTCCGCCATTGCTACATAGCCCTCGAACGGCGCGGGGTAATCTCCCGCGCTTCGCATTTTGACGCGGGGTGGAGCAGCCCGGTAGCTCGTCAGGCTCATAACCTGAAGGTCGTAGGTTCAAATCCTACCCCCGCAACCAAATTAAAGCCCGTCCGGCGAAAAGCCGGGCGGGCTTTTTTGTGCGCGCTGGTCAGAATCTTGTCCTATATTGCCCCCGGGCGATCGGAGGCTCGGATCGGCTTTCCTCGCCGCGGCGCTTGTTCTGGCTTTCACCGGCAAACGCACCAGTGCATCGAAGACCCGCCGGTTGAGTTCTTCGTCGGCGATGCCGCCGATGCGCACCAACACACGGCTGCGAATCCATTCCAACGCGCCCTGAAAGCAAAACAGCGCGCCGGCTAAGACCGACACTCCGACCAGCGTAGGAGACTGCGGTTCGGCAGCACGCGGTCGTGCCAACCGCGATTTCTGCCCGGCACGAGCAGGGCATGCCAGGTTCAAATCGGCCTTGGCGCGCCGCCATCAAAATCTTTTTTCAAATTTTTCAAACCGTGTCGCGGAGCAGCAATGCCGAATTGGGGTGAACAGCAATCTTCATATCGCCGTGGCGTAGTGCGCGATTCAGGCCTTCGCTGCAGTGCAATAGACGGTGCGGCGCGTTGGCCCGCGGCCATGGGTCCAGCTATTATTATGTATACACGGGGTTTGCCTTTTGAATTGGAAGAGCTAGGCTTCAGGCAAGGGACGAAAATGCGACGAGCCGGCATCAGATCGGTCATCGCATAAAATTCACCAAGGGAGGATTTATGCTGACATCTCACAAGATTCTAATCGCAACCGCGGCCTGTCTCGGCAGCGTGTTCGCGTTTACGCCGGCGCCTGCCATCGCGTGGGAGCCCACACACCCCATCGAAATCATCGTCCCGGCCGGTACCGGCGGCGGCGCGGACCAGATGGCCCGCACGATGCAAGGCATCATCACCAAGCACAGCCTGTCGAAGCAGCCGGTGGTCGTCATCAACAAGGCCGGTGGCGCCGGCGGCGAAGGCTTTCTCGACGTCAAGAACGCCAAGGGTAACGATCACAAGCTGATCATCACCCTGTCGAACCTGTTCACCACCCCGATGGCCACCGGCATTCCCTTCAACTGGAAGGACATGACCCCGGTTGCAATGATGGCGCTCGACGAGTTCGTGCTCTGGGTCAACGCCGAGAAGCCGTACAAGACCGTCAAGGACTACGTCGACGCCATCAAGGCGGCGCCGGATAACAGCTTCAAGATGGGCGGCACCGGCTCCAAGCAGGAAGACCAGATCATCACCGTCGCGCTGCAAAAGGCGACCGGCAAGAAGATGATCTACATTCCGCAAAGCGGCGGCGGCGCGGTTGCGGTGCAGCTCGTCGGCAATCACGTCGATTCCACCGTTAACAATCCGATCGAGGCGGTGGCGCATTGGCGTGCCGGCAAATTGAAGCCGCTCTGCGTGTTCGACGCCAAGAAGCTCGCCTATGACGACAAGATCGCCGGCGATCTGGCTTGGAGCAGCATCCCGACCTGCAAGTCGGCGGGTCTCGACGTCGAATACCTCATGTTACGCGGCTACTTCATGCCGCCGGGCGTCAGCAAGGATGCGGTCGCCTACTACGTCGACATGTTCAAGAAGGTGCGTGAAACGCCGGAGTGGAAGAAGCTGATGAGCGATGGCGCTTTCAATCAGACCTTCATGGTCGGAGACGAGTACGCCAAGTGGGTCGCCAATGCCGAGAAGCTGCACGAAGGCTTGATGAAAGAAGCCGGCTTC
>JANMSZ010000536.1:0-3240 GCA_031389925.1 Hyphomicrobiales bacterium
TCTTCTTGATGACTTCCTCGAGATTGCGAAACGGGAATTGCCACACCGCGTTCGTCAGCGTGCCGACCGGTTTGCCGTTCAAGACCTCGTAGCCTTCGTGCACCGGCTCGAGCGTGTAGCGCATGGCGTCTCGACGGAAGATCTGCGGCTGGCGGAAATTCGGATACCAGCCGGAGCCTTCGATCCAGCGGCCCATCATGTAGCTGCGGCGTGGCACCAGATAGACGTCATGTGGCGGCGTGTCGGCCATCAGAGCGAGGATTTCGTCGCGCACCGCCTCGGTGCAACGCTCGTCGGCGTCCAGGCTGAAGATCCAGTCGTGCTTGCAGGCGTCGATAGCGCGGTTGCGCAACTCGCCGAAACCGTTGAACGGCACCTCGACCACGCGCGCGCCCAGCGAGGTCGCGATCTCGGCGGTGCGGTCGACGCTGAACGAATCGATCACCACCACCTCGTCGGCCCACAGCACGCTGGAGACGGCGGCCTCGATCTTCTCGGCCTCGTTATAACTGAGGATATAGGCTGATATCTTCTGCATGGTCGAACGATTGCCCGGTGCGGCTGGAGCGTAAGTTACCCCTAGCGTAACATCGGCAGTTGGGCGCGCCCAAGGGATTCGTTACCAAGCGATTTGTCGGCGCCTGCGAGTTCGGTTAAAGCCTGGACTATTCCAGAGGACGCCCGTGGCCGAGCTGATTTCCGTCATCGTCACGACCTACAATCGCGAGGACGCGCTCGAAGCCGTGCTGCGATCGCTGGCGCGGCAGACCGATCCCGATTTCGAGGTCGTGGTGGCCGACGACGGCTCGGAGCCGGCGACCGCGCAATTGGTCGAATCCTGGAAGGCCAAAGTCGGCCATCGCGTCGAGCATGTCTGGCACCCGGACGATGGCTTTCGCGCGGCGGAAATCCGCAATCGCGCGGTGCTGGTGTCGCGCGGGACCTACTGCGTCTTCCTGGACGGCGATTGCATCGTGCGGCCGGACTTTGTCGCGGTTCATCGCCAACTGGCCGAGCCGAGCGCCTTCGTTACCGGCAATCGCGTTCTGTTGTCGCCCGCGCTGACGTTGAAGGTGCTCAGCGAGAAGTTGACACCGGAAACATGGAATCTGGCGCGATGGTTCGCGCAACGCCTCGCCGGCGGGGTCAACCGGCTGTCGGCGCTGCTGCATCTGCCGCTCGGCCCGTTGCGGCGCTTGCGTCAATCGAAATGGCGGGGCGCGCGCTCGTGCAATCTGGCGATCTGGCGCGGCGATCTCGATCGCGTCGACGGCTTCGACGCCGATTACAGCGGCTGGGGCAAGGAAGACTCCGATCTCATTTTGCGGCTGCTGCACGCCGGCGTGCGCCGCAAGGACGGCACTTTCGCCACCGGCGTGATCCATCTCTGGCACGCCGAAGCCGACCGCTCGCAGTTGAACGATAATGAGCGCAAGCTCGGCGTCGTCGCCTACAGCGACCGTGTCCGCGCGCAACGCGGGCTCTCCGCGCTCGCGCCCAACGCAACCAAAGCCGCGGGTTGAACGATGCCGCTGGCAACCGGAAAACATTTCAATCGATTGACGATCGCCGCCGATTGGCTGGCAGTGGGCGTGGCGGCGTCGCTGCCGCTGTCCACATCGGCGACCGGCATTCTGTTGGTGGCATGGCTGCTGGTGCTGATCCCGACGTTCGATTGGGAGAGCCTGCGCCGGGAACTGAAGATGTCGGCCGGCGCTTTGCCGGTCGCGCTGTTCGTCTTTGGCGTCGTGGGAATGCTGTGGGCCGACGTCAGCCTTTATGAGCGATGGAGGGGTCTCGAGTCGTTTCTCAAATTGCTGATGATCCCGCTGCTGCTGGTGCAGTTCCGCCGCTCGGATCGCGCGCTGTGCGTGTTCGGCGCCTATCTCGGCGCCTGCGTGCTGGTCTGGCTGCTGTCGTCGGTGTTTTATTTGTGGCCGGGCACGGCGTTTTTGTTCACCCGCGAAGCCGCGGTGCCGGTGAAGAACGCAGCGACGCAGAGCGGCGAGTTCGTCACCTGCATTTTCGGTCTGCTGTATCTCGCGATCGAGGCCTACGAACGCCGGCGCTGGCTTTGGTTGTTCGGCGCGCTGGCGCTGACGCTCGGTTTTCTCGCCAACATTCTCTATGTCGCGACTGGCCGCACCGCGCTGGTCGTCATTGTTGTGCTGCTGGTGCTGCTCGCTTTCAGAACGCTCAGCGCCAAAGGCATTGCGGTATTACTCGCCGGCGCACTTCTGGTCGGCAGCGTTGGCTGGTTTTCGTCGCCGCATCTGCGCGACCGCACGACGCAGCTCTGGACCGATTACGAGACCTACGCGGCGCGCGACGAGAAAAATTCGTCCGGCGAGCGCGTCGAATTCTACAAGAAGTCGGTGGCCTTCATCCGCGAAGCGCCGGTGATCGGCCACGGCACCGGCACCATCACCGCGCTGTTCGCCAAGGCGGTGGTCGGTGAGACCGGCTCCGCCGCCTCGGCCACGGCCAATCCGCATAATCAGACTTTCGCGGTGGCGATTCAATTGGGACTCTTGGGCGCGCTGGTGCTGTGGGCGATGTGGATCGCGCATCTGCTGCTGTTCCGTGGCAACGGCTTGGCGGAGTGGATCGGCTTCGTCGTGGTCGTGCAGAACATCGTCGGCTCGCTGTTCAATTCGCATCTGTTCGATTTCGGCCAAGGCTGGGTCTACGTGCTGGGCGTCGGTGTCGCCGGCGGCGTCGCGTTGAAAAATCGGGCGGCGGTGAGCGTGTCGCGATGACCCGCATCAAGCTTCCCGCGAAGCCGCGCATCCTGGTGGTGGCCTTGCGCCGGCTCGGCGACGTGCTGCTGACGACGCCGCTGATTCGCAGCGTGCGGCGCGCGTGGCCGCAGGCCCACATCGAGGCGCTGGTATTTGCCGATACTGCCGGGATTCTTGCCGGCAATCCCGATATCAACGGCATTGTGACGATGCCGCAACGGCCTTCCGCCATGCAAAGCGTGGCGCTCGCGGCGCGGCTATGGCGTCAATACGATCTCGCGATTTCGACGCAGTCGGGCGACCGGCCGACCGGATTTGCGATTGTCGCCGGGCGGGCGCGCATCGCGCCGGTGGAAGACAGATTCACCGGCCGGGTGAAACGCAAGCTGCTTTCGCGCAGCGTCGACATCGTGCCGGGCGTGCATCGGGTCGAGCAGATGTTGCTGCTGGCTGATGAGCTCGGCATCGCGCGCGTGCCCGAGCTGGTGGCGCCGAAGGC
>JANMSZ010000576.1:0-2556 GCA_031389925.1 Hyphomicrobiales bacterium
TGATTTCGCCGAGCCAGAACATCACCCATCACCGTCACATGCTGGCGCGCATCATCGCCAAGCCGATCAGTAAAGTCCGCTTCATCATGAGCCCGGTCGGCGGCGGCTTCGGCGGCAAAGAGGACATGATCTACCAGGGCATGCTGGCGCTGCTCGCCATGAAGACGCAGCGCCCGGTGCGGCTGGTGTTCACCCGCGAAGAGTCGATTATTTCAACGGCAAAAAGACATCCGTCGCGCACCACCTTGCGCATGGGCCTGATGCGCGACGGACGCATCCGCGCGCTGGACATGCGCATGGTCTGCGACGGCGGCGCCTATGGGCTGTCGACAGAGGGCGTCATGCGCAAGGCCGCGATCCTCGCCGCCGGGCCTTACGTCATTCCGAACGTGAAGGTCGACACCTACGGCATCTACACCAACAATACGCCGTCCGGCGCGTTTAGGTCTTTCGGAGCGCTACAAACGGCCTTCGCGACCGAGTCTCATCTCGACATCTGCGCCGAACGGCTCGGGCTCGATCCGTTCCAGATCCGCCGCATCAACGCGATGCAGGACGGCGCGACAACGCATACCAAGGCCAAGCTCGGCACCGTCAGCCTGACGCGCGCGCTCGACGCCGCCGAGAAGGCGTCCGGCTGGGAAGCCGGTGCGCCGAATGTGCGCGGGCAAATGCGCGGCGATCTAGCGCGTGACGATGTGCGTCCCGCGGTGTCGCTGGGCGCGCGTTTCGCCGCCGACGGCAAGCAAGAGGCGGCAGAATAATGGCCCGCAAGCGTGGACGAGGCATGGCGGCCTGCTGGTACGGCATCGCGCGCACCGCGGCGGTGGACCGCGCCGGTGCTTGGGCCGAGATCGACGACGGCGGCTCAGCCAAGATCGTCACCGGCGTCACCGAGATCGGCGAGGGCATTCTCACCGTGCTGGCGCAGATCGCGGCGCATGAAATGGGCGTGAAACCCGAGCACGTCGTGATCGGCGACAACGACACCGGCCGTTCGCCGGAAGCGGCGCATGCCGGCGCCAGCCGCCAGACCTACATGATCGGCAACGTCGTCGCGCTGGCGTCGCGCGAGGCGCGCAAGCGGCTGGTCGAGGTGATGTCCGACGTCTGGGACGTCGAGGTCGACGCGATCAAGACCGGCAACGGCGAAATCTGGGCCGAGAACACCAATCATCGCATCAGCATGGGCGAGGCCGTGACTTGCGCCAAAAGCCGCGGCGTCGTGCCGGTCGGCTCCGCGACGTTCGGCACCGACACCACCGGGCTCGATCCGGTCGATGGTTCGGGCCGCCCGTGGCAGGCCTATGTGTTCGGCTGTCAGGTCGCCGAAGTCGAGGTCGATACGGTGACCGGCGAAGTGCAGGTGCTCGGCATCTGGGCGGCGCATGACGTCGGCCGCGCGGTCAATCCGCAGGGCGTCGAGGGCCAGATCGAAGGCGGCATCGTGCAGGCGCTCGGCCAGGCTCTGATGGAAGATTACGAACTCAAGGACGGCCACACGTCCACATCCGGCTTTGCCAAATACATTCTGCCGACCTCGCTCGACGTGCCGCGCGTCAACTCGATTATCATCGAGGATCCCGACCCCATTGGTCCGTTGGGCGTCAAAGGCATCGGCGAGCCGGCCATGGTGCCGACCATTCCGGCGGTGATGAACGCGATCTACGACGCCGTCGGCGTGCGCATTTTCGATCTGCCGGCGACGCCGGAAAAAGTGCTGATGGCGATTCGCGCCAAAGAACGTGAAGCCGCATGATCCCGAAAAGTGGATACCGGTTTTCGGACAAGATCATGCGCAAGAAATATTTTTTGCAGGCGGCCGAATAGCGAGGCGCGTATGAGTGCGATGGCGATGGAGGCAGATGTAAGCGAGGTTCCGTTCACGGCGGAGCTGTCGCGTATCCGTCATCTCGCCCGCCTGCTGCCGGGGCCGCTGCCGCTGGGGGTGAACGGTATTCGCGTCGCCGCCAGCATTCGCCCGAACAAATTCGTCATTCAGGGCGGCGACGATAGGCCCATCACCATGCCGCGCACGGCGTTTCAGGTGGTCTATCCCGACTGCACGGTGATGATCGACTCCGGTTTGGACCAGGAAACCCACGACTCGTTCTCGACGCCGGACAAGCGCGAGCCTTACTTTCCGGCTGAGTTCGCCAAGCTGCAATGCGCGCTCAACGCGGCGCGCATGATCGTGCTGACGCATTTTCACGCCGATCACGTTGCCGGCGTGACACGCGCGGCGAATTTCGACGAACTCGCCGCCAAGACCTTTGTCGGCGTCGCCACCGCGCAATGCCTACTGAACACGCCGCACAAGCCGCACCTCGCCATGACGGCGGAGCAGGTGAACAAGTTCAACATCCTCAACTACGGCGACTATTACCCGGTGGCGCCGGGCATCGTGCTGATTAAGGCGGCCGGTCATAGCGCCGATCACCAGATGGTCTACATCGCGTTGCAATCGGGTCGCGAAATCCTGCACAGCGTCGATGTCGGCTGGGTGCTGGAGAATATCGCGCAGATCAAGGGCAAAGCCGCGCCCTGGGTCAAGGA
>JANMSZ010000001.1:0-7649 GCA_031389925.1 Hyphomicrobiales bacterium
CCTCCCCCTTGTGGGGAGGTCTATCAATGCCGGCCCGGCGGCTTTGATCGGGTGGGGGTCGCTCGTTTCCGAACAGACCGGCTGCGACCCCCCTCCCTAACCCTCCCCCACAAGGGGGGAGGGAACGATCGAGCGAGCCGCAAGCCATGACCCCAATTTTAAGTCTCAAAAATATCTCGAAACGGTTCGGGGCCGTGGTGGTTGCGGACGGCATCGACCTCGCCCTCAACGAGGGCGAGGCGCTCGGCATCATCGGGCCGAACGGCGCCGGCAAGACGACGCTGTTCGGCATCGCCACCGGCACCGCCGCTCCAGACAGCGGGCGCGTCATTTTCGCTGGCGAGGACATCACCCGGCTGGCGCCGGAGCGTCGCTGCCGTCTCGGCCTCGCCCGCTCGTTCCAAATTCCGCAGCCGTTTTCCGGCATGACGGTGTTTGAGAACGTCGTGGTGGCGGCGGCCTTCGGCAATGACGAACGTGAAGCGGCGGTCTATGACCGCTGCGCCGATCTGCTCGCCCGCTGCGGCCTGATTGACAAGGCCAACAAGCAGGCCGGCGGGCTGACGCTGCTCGACCGCAAGCGACTTGAACTGGCCCGCGCGCTGGCGACCAAGCCGCGCGTGCTGCTGCTCGACGAAGTCGCCGGCGGCCTCACCGAGCACGAATGTGCCACGCTGGTGGCGCTGATCAAGGAGGTGCGTGCCGGCGGCATATCGATCATCTGGATCGAGCACGTCGTGCACGCGCTGCTCGCCGCAGTCGACCGGCTCGCCGTCTTGCACGGCGGCAAGATCATCGCCGAAGGCGACCCGCGCACCGTGATCCGCAGTCCGCAGGTGGAAGAAATCTACATGGGGATCGCAGCGGATGCGTAACTGCATGCATCGCCTCTTCTTCACCCTCCCCTGGAGGGGGAGGGTCGGCGCGCCTTCGCGCCGGGGTGGGGTGATCGCAATCGAAAGAAAATTCACCCCCTCCCGGATCGCTTCGCGATCCGACCTCCCCCCTCCAGGGGGAGGTAAAGAAGGGAAGTCGTGTCATGCCTGATCCCCTGTTAGAGGTCCGCGCCATCGACGCGTTCTACGGCGACTTCCAAGCGCTGTTCGGCGTCTCGCTGCGGGTCAACGCCGGCGAAGTCGTCGCGGTAATTGGCGCGAACGGCGCCGGCAAGAGCACGCTGCTGAAAACCATCGCGGGCCTGATGCATCCGCGCGGTGGCGACATCGTGTTCGACGGCGCGCCGGTCGGCGCTTCGCCTGCTTTCGACGTCGTCGCGCGCGGCATCGCTTTGGTGCCGGAAGGCCGCCGGCTGTTTCCATCGCTGACGGTCGAGGAAAACCTCCTGATCGGCGGCCAATCGAGGCGCCCCGGGCCGTGGAATTTGGCCCGTATTTATGAGCTTTTTCCGATCCTGGCCGAGCGACGGCATCTCCCCGCGCCGTCGCTGTCCGGCGGCCAGCAACAGATGGCCGCTATCGGCCGCGCGCTGATGTCGAACCCGCGCCTGCTGCTGTGCGACGAGATCAGCCTCGGCCTCGCCCCGATCATCGTGCGCGATATCTATGCGCGCCTGCCGGTGATCGTCGCCGAAGGCCTGTCGCTGATCATCGTCGAGCAGGACATTGCGCAGGCACTGAAAGCCTCCGCCCAAGTCTATTGCCTGCAGGAAGGCCGCATCGCCCTGCAGGGCGCGGCGCGGGAACTGACGCGCGAATCCATCTCAGCCGCCTATTTCGGGGGCTGACGATGACCGAATGGCTCAACGTTATCCTGCAAGGCGTGCTGATCGGCGGCCTCTACGCCATGTTCGCGGCTGGCCTATCGCTGATCTTCGGCGTGATGCGGCTGGTAAACATCGCGCATGGCGATCTGATCGTGCTGGCGGCTTACGTCGCCCTTATGGTGACGACCGGCCTTGGGCTC
Organism: Hyphomicrobiales bacterium; assembly: GCA_031389925.1. GTDB lineage: Bacteria > Pseudomonadota > Alphaproteobacteria > Rhizobiales > Xanthobacteraceae > Pseudolabrys. The sequence goes on from JANMSZ010000001.1 coordinate 1,924, forward strand.
GATCCACTGACCTCGCTGCTGCTCGTGGTGCCGGCCATGGCGCTGATCGGATACGCGCTGCAGCGGTTGCTGCTCAACCGCACGCTGGGCGACGACCTGCTGCCGCCGCTGCTGGTGACCTTCGGCCTGTCCATCATCATCCAAAATGGACTGCTCGAATTGTTCACCGCCGACAGCCGCAAGCTGCAGGCCGGCCCCATCGAAGTGCAGACCTTCGAGGTGATGCAAGGCGTTTGGGTCGGCGCGCTGCCGCTAATCCAATTTATCGTCGCGGTCGCGGTCATCGCCGGACTGCAGATGCTGTTCTATCGCACCGCGCTGGGCCGCGCCTTCCGCGCCACGTCCGACGACCAATCGGTGGCGCAATTGATGGGGCTCGATACCCGGCACGTCTTCGCCATGGCGATGGCGCTGTCGCTCGCGGTGGTCGCCATCGCCGGCGTATTCCTAGCGGTGCGCGCCAACTTCGATCCGTCGATCGGCCCGGCGCGGCTGATCTTCGGCTTCGAGGCGGTCATCATCGGCGGCCTCGGCAGCATGTGGGGCACACTGGCGGGCGGTGTCATCCTCGGCGTGTCGCAGGCCATCGGCGCGCAGATCGACCCGGGCTGGCAATTGCTCGCCGGCCACATCGCCTTTCTGGTGATCCTGGCGGTGCGGCCGCAAGGGCTGTTTCCCAAGGTGTCGGGATGAGGGTCGAACACGCCACACAATCGAGCCGCATTGGTGTCGTCCTTATTGCAATAACGCTCATAGCTCTGGCACTGGCGCCGTTCTGGGGCGACCGTCAGACGCTGCGGTTGCTGGCCGAGATCTTCGCCTTCGTCGCGCTGGCGAGCCTGTGGAATCTGCTCGCAGGTTACGCCGGGCTTGTCTCAGTCGGCCAACAGGCCTTCGTCGGCCTCGGCGGCTATCTGCTGTTCTGGCTGGTGATCGTCGGCGGCGTTCATCCGATCGCCGCCGTGCTAATCGCCGGACCGGTGGCGGCGATTATCGCGGTCCCGGTGGCGATGCTGACGTTCCGCTTGCGCGGCGCCTATTTCGCCATCGGCACCTGGGTGGTCGCGGAAGTGTTCCGGCTGCTGGCCTCGCAGATTTCGGTGCTCGGCGGCGGCTCCGGCATCAGCCTCCCCGCCGCGGCGGTGATCGCCATGGCGCCGACGCGCCAGGCCCGCGAATTCGAAATTTATTGGATGGCGCTGGCGCTCACCGTCATTATTCTCGCCGCCATCGTCGCCCTCCTGCGCTCGCGCCACGGCCTGGCGTTGACCGCCATCCGCGACAACGAACTGGCGGCGCAGAGCAACGGCATCGGCGTCACCCGCATCAAGCTCATCATCTATGTGCTGGTCGCGTTCGGCACCGCAATGGTCGGCGCGCTGATCTTTTTGCAGAAGCTGCGTATCTCGCCGGACACCGCCTTCAGCGTCAACGACTGGACCGCCTTCGTCATCTTCATCACCGTGATCGGCGGCATCGGCCGCATCGAGGGCCCGATCATCGGCACCATCATCTTCTTCGTGATGCGGCAGACGCTGTCCGATCTCGGCAGTCTCTACCTCTTAATCATGGGCGCGGTCGCCATCGTGGTCATGATATGGGCGCCGAAAGGCCTATGGGGCCTGATCGCCGAACGCTGCGGCTGGCAGGCTTTGCCCTTGCAGCGCCATCTCGTATTAAAGCCGACCAAGACGACCGGGAGACAATCATGAGTCCCATTATCGACATTTACTGCCACATCTTTCCGGATCGGTATTTCCAGGAAATGAACCGCGTTGCGCCGAACTTGGGAAATATCGCCAAGCGGCTGCGCGGCATCACCAAGCTGTTCGACCTCGATGCCCGCTTCAAGGAAATGGATCAGTTCGGCGACTACCGGCAGATCATTTCGCTGCCCAACCCGGCCATCGAAGACATCACCGATCCCAAGACCGGTCTCGCACTGGCGCGCATCGCCAACGACTCGATGGCCGAACTGTGCCGCAAACACCCCGAACGCTTTCCGACTTTCGCCGCGGCGCTGTGCATGACCGATATCGAAGGCTCGGTCGCCGAGGCGCGCCGCGCCGTCAAGGATCTCGGCGCCGGCGGCATCCTGCTTTACACCAACGTCGCGGGCGAGCCGCTCGACGATCCGAAGTTCGAGCCGATCTTCGCCACCATGGCCGAACTCGATCTGCCGATCTGGCTGCATCCGGTCGGAACCGCGTCGATGCCCGACTACCCGTCCGAGAAGAAATCGCGCTTCGAGATGTGGTGGTGCTTCCACTGGCCCTACGAGACCTCGGTGGCGATGGTGCGCATGGTGTTCTGCGGCCTGCTCGACCGCTATCCGAAGCTGAAGATCATCACTCACCATCTCGGCGGCATGATCCCTTATTACGACGGCCGCGTCGGGCCGGGCCTCAAGGTGCTGGGCCAGCGCACCTCGGACGAGGATTATTCCAACATCTTGCCGTCGCTGAAGCGCCCGCACATGGATTACCTGCACGATTTCTACGGCGACACCGCCATGTTCGGCGGCGGCGTGGCGGCGACGCGCTGCGGGCTGGAGTTCTTCGGCGCCGACAAAGTCGTATTCGCGACCGACACACCGCTCGGCCCGATCGCACCGACCATCGAAGTCGTCAAAAAGCTGGAGCTTGCGCCGGATGATCAGCGCAAGCTCTTCTGCGGCAATGCCGAGAAACTGCTGAATATGAAGTTCAGCTAGACGCTACGGCGAAAGGGCTTCCGGCCGCTCGCCGGCCAGGGCCTTCGTGAGGATCGACACGACATCGTCACGAGAGAACGGCCGCGGATTGTAGCCCTTCACTTGCATGACGACGTCGGCTGCCTCCGACAATCGATCCGCCGGCATGCCGAGTTCGGCGAGGCTCGCCGGCAATCCAAGCTTCGCGTTCAAATCGAACAGCGCGCGCGCGGGATCGTCCGTTTCGAGAACCTTCTGCAGCCGGCTCATGGCCAGCGGAATGGCGGGTGCGTTGAAGGCCAAGGCGTGTGGCAAGACGACGGCGTGGGTTTTTGCATGATCGAGGTCGAACAGTTGACGCACCTGCTGTGCGATCACGTGATGAATGCAGATGGCCGATCTGAACGTGCCGGCGACCCACGCGCCGTACAAGGCTTCGTTATAGGCGTCGACGGAACGCGGATCGGCGGCGATTCTGGGCAGGTTCTTGAACAACCGCCCGATGGCGTCTTCCGACAGAGTCTGCACGACCGGATTGGTGTCTTCGCCGTAAAGCGACTCCACGGCGTGCGCCATGGCGTTCATGCCGCTGGCGGCGATCACGCGCGGAGGCAATTCGAGCGTCAGTTCGGGATCGTAGATCGCGACGACTGGCAACGCCCTATCGTCATTTCCGCCGGCACGGCCGAGACCCCTGCCCAACGCCCATTTCGACGACATTTCGGAGCCGGACAGCGTCGTCACCACGGCCATGAACGGCATTTCCGCCGCCACGGCCACGGCTTTGGCGAGACCGAAGGCGGAGCCGCCGCCGACCGCCACAAATCCATCGGCCTGCCGTTGCGCAAGTTGCTCTTTCACGGCGTCGAATGCTTCGCGCGGCATGTTCGGCACCGCCTCGGCGCAAATGCCGGCACTCGCGTCGCCCAAACTCGCGGCGATCGATTCCGCAAGCCGCGTGCGGCCCTTGGAGCAAAGCACCAAAACGCGGGACATGTTGGCGCGCTGCGCCTCGGCCGGCAATTCGCGAAGCGTGCCGTTGCCGAAGACAACGCGCGTTTTCGGGAGTGAATAGACGAAACGATCCGGCATGAAATATTCCGCAGATCAATGAAAGAGAAGATCGACAAGCTCTTGAGTTCGTAATGACTTCGAAAGGGAAACGCCACAGCCGTGGTGCTCGCCGGCATAAAAAAGAGCTTGCACCGGGACCGGCGCAAGCTCTGAAATTTCGAGAAGTCTGCCGCTTTGCCTAGTGCGCCGCGGCCTTCTTCTTTTTCACGTCGCCGGGGCCGGTCACGCCGGGATTGAACGAGGGCGGATCGCTGGCCGGAAAACTCTCGTCGGAATTGATCGTGACTTTATCTTCTTCCTTTTCGATGCGTTCACGCTCGTTTTCCGCGTGATGCTTCGGTTTTTCCGCCATTTTGAGCTCCTGAAATGCCGAGAGCCCGCTTTGACGGCGGGCGAACCTGCAGTAATCAACCCGCAGGGGCCCTTTTCGGTTCCGTGAGAGGAATAACCATGCTGCGGACAGCGATTTGCGGGGCCGGACACTGGGGAACGCGGCTGATCGAGTCGGTCCACGGCAAGAGCGGCAAAATCCGCTTTGTGACGGCGGTAACGCGCGATCCCGCAGGCAAGCGCGCCCTCACCGACCGCTTCGGCCTGTTCCTCACCACCAGCTATGCCGACGTCCTGGCCGACCCCACCATCGATGCCGTCGTGCTGTGCACGCCGCATTCCCAGCATGCGGCCGAAGTCATCGCCGCGGCCAAGGCCGGCAAGCACGTGTTCTGCGAAAAGCCGTTCACGCTGACGGTCGAAGATGCGCAAGCCGCGGTCGCCACCTGCAAGGCCGCCGGCGTCACACTGCATGTCGGGTTCAACCGCCGCTATGCGCCCGCCTATATCGAGATGACGCACCGGATCGCGGCCGGCGACATCGGCAAAGTCCGTCACATCGAAGGCCAATTTTCCGGCCCGCCGAGCTATCAGACCGAGCCCGGCAACTGGCGCACCAACCAGGTCGAAAGCCCGGCCGGATCGATGGCCGCGCGCGGCGTCCACGTGATCGACAGCATGGTGCATCTTGCCGGCCTGGCCGAAACCGTCTTCGCCTTCAGCGACCGCCTGCAGCATGAGATCGACGTCGACGACACTACGTCGTGCCTGTTGCGGTTTGCCGGCGGCGTCACCGGCTATCTCGGCACGCTGCATGCGACGAGTCCGTTTTATCGCATCCATGCCTTCGGTTCGAAGGGCGCGCTGGAAATGCGCGGCGAAACCGAATTGCTGGCGTCCGATTTCACCGGCAAGGTCGAGCGTTCGACGTTCGAGGTCGCCGACAAGGAACGCGCCGTGCTCGAAGCCTTTGCCGACGGCGTCGCCAAAGGCACGAAGTTCGTGATTGCGCCCGACGAGATCGTCAACACCGTCGCGGTGATGCAGGCGGTGACGGCGTCGTCACGCAGCGGTGAGGCTGTGGCTATAGGTCCTGCTTGATCCAGGCGCCTTGCACGTCCTCGCACCAGTTGCCGACGTTCCACTGGCCCCAGGCGCCGAGACCGCCAAGCTCATCAGGCCCCGAATAGACCGGCACATGCACGACCGCGAGGCCGTCATGGGCTTTCGCCACCTTCAGCGCGGCACGCAGCGCATCGGCAGTGTCGCCACCCGATATGGCGCGCACGCCGGAGATAGAATTGGCTAGCTGCACGTAATCGACCGCGACACGATCATTGGTTTTGAATTCGGTGTTGTATTGGGCGAGTTGCAGCCCCGTGATCGCCGCCATGCGGCGATTGTCGAAAATCACGATCATGCCGCGCACGCCGTGCTCGACGGCGTCGATCAGGATCTGCGGGTTCATCATGAAAGAGCCGTCGCCGGTAAAGGCAATGGAATAGCGCGGCTTGTCGGCCGCCGCCGAGGCCAGCAAGGCGCTGACCGCAAAGCCCATGTAAGACGCGCCACTTTCGGTGAAGGTGTCGCCGGTGCGGTCATCCTCGACGATCTGAAAGCCGTTGGCCTG
>JANMSZ010000092.1:0-4160 GCA_031389925.1 Hyphomicrobiales bacterium
GGTACTGGTTGCGGTTGGGACCAAAGACCCGGTGGCGGGCTCCGCACAGGCGCTGGCAGCCCTGATCCCGGGTGCCCAGGCGCTCGACATTCCGGACCGCGACCACATGCTGGCGGTGGGCGATAAAGCCTATAAAACCGGGGTTCTGGAGTTCCTGGACCGCCGGCGCTGAGACCTTGGCAGGGGGTGTGTGCCGACCCCTGCAAATCTGTGATAAAACACCTAGCTGAGGGGTCCCAGTGTGGTGGATTTGAAGTTCGCCCGATTGTCGCTGCAGGTTCGTAGGCGAACTTCAAATCCAAACCACACTGGAATCAATATGTTGCTAGTGTCCTTCGATCCCGAAGTTCGCATAAGCGCTTGCTGCACGATCTGGCGAACTTCGGAATCGGGACACTAGGAGGGCTGGAGAAGCGAACGATGGCGCAATATCAGACCAAGGCCACCAAGGGCCTGGATAAAGTCGATCCGGGCTGGGTCCGCGTTCGCGACGAGGCCGAGCAGGTCACGCGCCGCGAGCCCGAACTCGCGACCTTCATGTTCGAGAACATCCTCAACCACGACACGCTCGAGGCCGCGGTCATTCACCGTGTCAGCGAGCGCCTCGGCAACGCTGATGTGTCGGGCGATCTGATCCGCCAGGCGTTCCACGAAGCGCTCGACGATCAGCCAACGATCGGCGAGGCGTTCCGCGCCGACATCGTCGCCACGCACGACCGCGACCCGGCGACCAAACGTTTTCTGGAGCCGGTGCTGTACTACAAAGGCTTCCACGCCATTCAGACGCACCGTCTGGCGCATTGGCTGCATAGCAAGGGCCGCAAGGATTTCGCGCTCTATCTGCAAAGCCGCTCGTCGGCGGTGTTCCAGTGCGACATCAATCCGGCGGCGAAAATCGGCCGTGGCATTTTCCTCGATCACGCCACCGGCTTTGTCGTCGGCGAAACCGCGGTGATCGAAGACGACGTCTCCATCCTGCACGACGTGACGCTCGGCGGCACCGGCAAGGAACACGAGGACCGCCATCCGAAAATCCGCCACGGCGTCATGATCGGAGCCGGCGCCAAGATTCTCGGCAATATCGAAGTCGGCCATTGCGCGCGCATCGCCGCCGGCTCGGTCGTCATCAAGGCGGTGCCTAACAATGTGACGGTCGCCGGCGTACCGGCCAAGGTGGTCGGCGAGGCCGGCTGCCCGGAGCCATCGCGCACCATGGACCAGATGCTCTACGGCATCATGCTCGATGGTTGATTTTTGTCGCATGATCCCGAAAAGTGGGAACCGGTTTTCGGATAAGATCATGCGCCGGCAAAATGTGACGCGCGGGTTGCGCTCCGCGGTTCAATCGGGCAACTAGCGCACTAAATTCGACACAGGAGCGGCCCCGTGGACGTGCAGGAAGTCAGAAAGCTCGACGCTTATCTCAAGAAGCTGTTCGGCAACGCCAATCTTCGCGTGGTCCCCAAGACCTATGACACCGCCAACATTTTCGTTGGCGAGGACGAGGTCGGCGAACTCAATCTCGACGACGAGGATGGCGACCGTTCGTTCAATTTCCGCATGGTCATTCAGGTCAGCAGCGACCCGACCATGCAGCCGATACCGACGCTGACCAATTATTTGAAGCGCAAATTCGAGAACGACAAAATCCGCGTGGTGACGCGGCCGAAGAAGACCGATTCACTCGAGGCTTATATCGGCGAGGAATTTCTCGGCGTGCTGTTTTTGGAAACCGAAAAGGGCCGCAAGTCCTATATCTTCGAAATACCGATCCTCGACATCGATCTGGTCGACGAGGGTGTGCAGCTCTAACGCTCTCCGCCGCTCATGCCCGGATAAATCAGTTCGGATGCAGCCGCGCCATCAGGCGGTCGATGCCGGCGGCGACATTTTGCCAGTCCTTGAGCCAGTCGCGCGGGAAGCGCACCGTGATGTCGGCATTGCCGATGCGCCGTTCCAGGAGACAACTGCCTGAATTGATGACGCCTTTGCGCGCGCAGCGCGCCAGGAAGTGGTCGGGGGCGGCCTGCTCGAAGACGAGTTCTTCATCACGATAGGGCGTGTCGTTGCGAAAGCCGCGCACCGTCAGGCCCTCGGGCCCGGCGACCGGTTCGGCCACCAAATACCGCGGATAAATGGTCTTCACCCGCTCCATCAGCGGCAGCGTGCCGTCGCTGCTTTGGATCGTGACGAACAGGCGCTCGTTGGGATCAACGGGTTCGCCGACGATCGGTTTGCGCGCCGGATCCGGCGGCACCAGCGACGGCCACAGATAGGCGAGGTCGACGCGCTCCTGCGTCCCGGCCTTGCGCTGGATCGACTGGCGGATCGCCGCCGGCTCGATGTTGAAGAAGGTGCCGGCGATGATGACCGGCAGCGCCGGCGCGTCGAGGCTGACCGGCGCTTCCGGCCAGCGCGGCCACAGCACATAGGCGACGTAAAGCGCCGCCGTGACGACCACCGCGGCGAACAGCAGCACCGGTCCGGCCAGCGGGCTATGGCCGGTGCGGCGTTTGCCGGGCCGGCGCCGGGCGGAGGGCGGTTGTTGCGCGATGTAAGCCATGAACTTTCCAAAACGAATCAAAAAATGAGTATGCCACGCGCCGCCAAACGAGCCCGATTTGCCGGATTAACCATTCATTAAGGATTGGCTGGCGGGAACCCGCCCCGGCGCTAAAAGTTGGCCTCCTGTCCCGCGTTCGAGGCCGAAATGACTCCGGAAGCGCTGCAAAATCTGTTGTCGCTCGCGCTCGGCTTTGCCGCCGCCGGCCTGTTCACCTCGGCCTATCAGCTTGCCACCAGCCGCCTGCCGAGCTTCGGCATGCTCTCGACCGGCCCAAGCCCGCAGGCTTTCGCGGCGGTGCCGCTGCTGATCGTGGCGGCGCCGTTTTTGATCATGCGCAACACGCTGCTCGGCCGTCAGCGGGAAGGTCGCCGCTTCGAATTCGTGTTTCTCGCCACCGTGATCTCCGGGTTCTGGGCGCTGATGTCCGGCATGGTGATGGCGCAGGTCTACAGCCTGCTGATCGCCTAGACACTTCCATCGCCGCTTTCGTTCGGGCAAGTTCGCGCCCATTAACAGGGGACGGGAATGCCGATCTATGAACTCGACGGCCAGGCGCCGGAATTTCCGAGCAAAGACGAATACTGGATTGCCGAGAGCGCGGTTTTGATCGGCCGCGTGCGCCTGAAGAAGGACACCAGCGTCTGGTTCGGCGCGGTGCTGCGCGGCGACAACGAGTGGATCGAACTCGGCGAGCGCTCGCAGATCCAGGACAACGCCACGCTGCACACCGACCCGGGATTCCCGATGACGATCGGCAGCAATTGCGTGATCGGCCACAACGTCATCCTGCACGGCTGCACCATCGGCGACAATTCGCTGGTCGGCATGGGCGCGATCATGCTCAACGGCGCCAAGATCGGGAAAAATTGCCTGGTCGGCGCCGGCGCGGTGGTGACCGAAGGCAAGACGTTTCCGGACAATTCGCTGATCGTCGGCGCGCCGGCGCGCGCGATCCGCACGATCGACGACAAGCTCACGGCGATGATCCGCGGCGGCGCCGAGGTCTACGTGCAGCGCTCCAAGCAATACGCCAAGGGTTTGAAGAAGATCGGCTAGGCCGCAGGCAACCGCAGCAGGGGAAGAAGCGTTCGATGCCAATCAAATCCAAATATGTGTTCGTCGCCAGCATGGACGTGACCCCCGAAAAGGAGGCGCTGTTCAACGAAATCTACGACACCGAGCATGTGCCCAATCTCTTGAAGGTGCCGGGCGTGCATGCCGTCACGCGCATTGAGGGTGAGCCGTTCGCCGTGAGCATTGGCGGCGAAGAAAAGCGCGTCGCTTCTGGTGGCCCGCGCCATAGCGCGCTCTACGAGATCGACGGCCCGCACGTTCTGGTGAGCGCCGAATGGACAGAAGCTGTTGAAGCCGGGCGCTGGCCCGGTGAGGTGCGGCCCTTCACCAGCAATCGCAAGCACGCGCTGTATCGGGTTCGTTAGTCAGTGCGCCGTACCCCTAAACAGGGTGCGGCGGGCACGGGGGCTAGCCGTCGAATTCGAACCGCTGCATATTTACGTTATGGGGTCAGTCCGCCGTGCCATCAACTTGGTTCTTGCGCTTGCGCTCACAATTCTGAGTGCGTCTGCCTTCGTCT
>JANMSZ010000113.1:0-18354 GCA_031389925.1 Hyphomicrobiales bacterium
TCGCGATGGGCAAAGCGCTGTGCCTCGTCCTCGTGCCGGTACGGCACGATGCAGGTCGCGCCCGCGGCCAGCAGACCGGCCACCACGGCGCTGCCGAGCGCACCGGTGCCGCCGGTGACTACGGCGTGCTTGCCTGAAAAATCCATTCGCGTTCTCCGCCATGCGCCGCGCAAACAACGCGCGAAGGATGATGGATTGCCGCGGCGGCGTCTATCCCCGCCCGCGCTTGACCCGCGTCGGCAGCACCTGGAATTCGATCCAGTTGGCGACTTCGCTCACCCGCAGCTTCTTGTCGAGCACGTTCTTGCTGATGCCGTGCCGCCACGACAGGCGCTTGCACGTCGGATCTTGGTCAAGCGTATCGAGATCCTCGGCAAAGGTCTTGATGTCCGCGGTGTCCTTGAAAAAGCCTTCCTCGATCAACCGGTCGCCGATGCGGCGCACGATGGCGGCGACTTCGCGCAACGGATATTCCGGATGGTATTGCACGCCCCACGCCACCGAACCATTGGTGCGCAGTTCGATGCTCTGCACCGACGACACCGCATTGGTGGCAAGGACGGTCGCGCCCGGCGGCAAGGTCTCGACCTCGTCAAGATGCACGGTCGGCGCGTTGAATACGTCGAGCTTGCCGACATACATCGGATGCTTGCGGCCGGCTTCCGTCAGGCGGATGCCGCGGCCGAAACCGATCTCGCGGCCGTTCGGATTTTTCCGCACCACGCCGCCGGCCGCGGCGGTGATGACCTGCAGTCCCCAGCATGAGCCGAACAGCGGCGTCCCGGTCGAGAGCGCGGTGCGCACCAGATCGATCTGGCGGTTCACCGAGGTGCCGCCGTCGTAGACGTGCAGCGAAGAGCCGGTGATGGCGATGCCGTCATAGCCTTCGAGCGACTGACCGTCCGGCAGCGTCGCGGCCGGATCGCCCGGATGCGCGGTGTCGACGATCGTGCCGGGCAGCAGTTCGCGCAGCAGGTTGGAATAGCCTTGATGCGAGGGGGTGCCGCCGACGGCGACGTGTTCGGCCAGGGTTTGCGGCGAATTGCCTTCGATGACGAGCAGGCGGGGCGACGGCATTGTCTATCCTGGATGCACGTCGGATATGGCTAAGGTGGGGCGATTTGGCAACCGCACCCCAAAATTCAGGGCTTTAATCGACGTTAACGTGCGGTGCGCTAGATTGTGCCGCTCAAGCCGCCCATTCTGCGGCATATCGCGAATCGGCAGCTAAATCCGCATCCCATGCCCGACTTCGACCTAGCCATCATCGGTGGCGGCATCAATGGAACCGGTCTGGCCCGCGACGCCGCAGGCCGCGGCCTGCGCGTGCTGCTGGTCGAGAGCAACGACCTCGGCTCGGGCACTTCGTCGGCATCCAGCAAGCTGATCCACGGCGGCCTGCGCTATCTGGAAAAATATGCGTTCCGGCTGGTGCGTGAAGCGCTGGGCGAACGCGAGGTGCTGCTGCGCATGGCGCCGCATGTCATCCGGCCGATGCGCTTCATGCTGCCGCCATTGCCGGGGATGCGCGCGCCATTGATGCTGCGCCTGGGACTGTTTCTTTACGACAAACTGGCGCCGCGCAAACTCTTGCCGGGCGCACGCACGGTCGATCTCACGCACAATCTGATCGGGCAGCCGCTCAAGCGGCTATTCCGTTACGGCTTCGAATATTCCGACTGCTGGGTCGACGATTCCCGGCTGGTGGTGCTCACCGCCATGGATGCCGTCGAGCGTGGCGCCGATATTCGTACGCATACGCGTTGCGTGCGCGTCGAACGCCGCGAGGATTGGGAACTGGTGCTCAATCGCCGCGGCCGCCGCGAGGTCGCCACCGCCCGCGTCCTGGTCAATGCCGCCGGCCCCTGGATCGGCGAAGTCGCGGAGACCGTGATCCGCCAGCCGCTCAAGGCGCCGGTGCGCCTGATCAAAGGCAGCCACATCGTGGTGCGCCGCCGCTTCGAGCATGATTGCGGCTATATCTTCCAGGCCGCCGACCGCCGCGTGGTGTTCGCGCTGCCCTTCGCCGACGAATTCACGCTGATCGGCACCACCGATGAAAACTTCGTCGGCGACCTCAAATCGCCGGCGCCCGATCCGGCCGAGATCACGTATCTTTGCGACGTGGTGAACGAATATTTCCGCGAACGCGTGACGCCGGACGAACTGGTCTGGTCGTTTTCGGGCGTGCGCGCGCTCTATGACGACGGCTCGAAAAGGCCGGAAGACGTCACCCGCGATTATGAACTGGTGCTCGACCGGAAAAAGGACCTGGCGCCGCTGCTCACGGTCTATGGCGGCAAGATCACCACCCACCGCAAGCTTGCGGAAGCGGCGATGGACAAGATCGGCGTCTTCTTCAAGACGCTGCCGCCCTGGACCGCGGGCTCTCACCTGCCGGGCGGCGATTTCCCCGCCGATGGATTTTACGCTTTGGTCGGCGAGACCATCGGTCGATGGCCGTTTCTGTCGGAGCCGCATGCCCGGCGCCTGGTGCGCGCTTATGGCACGCGCGTCGAGCGCATTCTCGGCGACGCCCAAAGCATGGACGATCTCGGGCCGCGCTTTACCGGCGATCTCACCGGCGCCGAACTGCGCTATCTGGTCGAGCACGAACGGGCCGAAACCGCCGAGGATATCCTGTACCGGCGCAGCAAATTCGGTTTGAAAGCCACGCCCGACGAACGCATCGCGATCAACCAATTTATCGTGTCGTTGAGCGCGCAGCCGGCGCTCTGACGGGCCGCCCGGCATGGTTTATCGATCGTTACAATCATCGCGACAATTAAGGTCGCTGTTTTTAGAGCACCGCTATACCTTTGTGATTTATTGCGCCTGCGTATCTCTTATGCGGATACCTGCGTATGTCGGACACGATCGATATTGCCGCGCTTCTTGCCGTCACCAAGGTGCTCGTGGTGGACGACGAGCATTACATGCGCAAGGTCGTGCGGGCGCTGCTGATGAGCGTCGGCGTCAAGACGGTGTACGAAGCTCCCGATGGACCGTCCGGCCTCGAGATGATCCGTAACAAACAGCCCGACGTCGTCATCGTCGACTGGCAGATGCCGGGGCTCGACGGCGCCGGCTTCGTGCGCATGGTGCGCTCGCCCGAAACCTTCCCGTTCCCCAATCTGCCGATCATCATGCTGACCGGGCATGGCGAACGCTCCAAGGTGGTCGAGGCGATCCAGGTCGGCGTCAATGAATTCCTGCTCAAGCCGGTGTCGTCCAAGTCGCTATATAACCGCCTGGTGTCGGTGCTGACCAAGCCCCGCCCGGTGGTGAAAACCGAAGGTTACTACGGTCCGGTGCCGCGCAACCTCGCGTCGATGAACGAGGACAACGACCACGCCATCGCCCAACTGGTGTTGGTGAACTAGGCCCGCTGGCTTAGTCTGCCCCGGCGCCACTCCGGGGATCGCGTTTTGCCGGCCGCACTCATCGCCATCGATCAAGGGACCACCTCGACGCGCGCCATTGCGTTCGATGCGGCGTTGCGGCCGCTCGCCATTGCGCAACAGGAACTGCGCCAGATTTTCCCGGCGCCGGGTCTCGTCGAGCACGATCCCGAGGAGATCTGGCGGGCTGTGGTCGCGACCGTGCGCGCGGTCATGACCGAAGGGCATCTTTCCGCCAAAGACATTGCCGGCATCGGCATCACCAACCAGCGCGAGACCACGGTTGTCTGGGATCGCACCAGCGGCAAGCCGATCCACAATGCCATCGTCTGGCAGGATCGCCGCACCGCGGATTTCTGCGATGCGCTGCGGCGCGACGGCCACGAGCCGGCGATCACCGCCAAGACCGGGCTGATCCTCGATCCATATTTTTCCGCCAGCAAGATCGCCTGGTTGCTCGACAACGTCGACGGCGCGCGTGCGTCGGCCGAGGCCGGCCGTCTCGCCTTCGGCACCATCGACTGTTTCCTGTTGTGGCGGCTGACCGGCGGCAAGGCGCACGCCACCGACGCCAGCAATGCCGCGCGCACGCTGCTGCTCGATATCGGCAGCGGCACCTGGGACGAAAGCCTGTGCCGCCTGTTCCGCGTGCCGCAAAGTCTGCTGCCGCAGGTGCGCGATTGCGCCGGTGAATTCGGCGAAACCGCCCCGGAATTATTCGGCGCGCCGATCCGCATTCTCGGCATGGCCGGCGACCAGCAGGCGGCGACCGTCGGGCAGGGCTGCTTCAAGCCCGGCATGATGAAATCGACTTACGGCACCGGCTGCTTCGCCTTGCTCAACACCGGCGTCGAACGGGTCGCCTCGCGCAACCGGCTGCTCACCACCATCGCCTATCAACTCGACGGCAAGCGCACTTATGCGCTGGAAGGCGCGATCTTCATCGCCGGCGCGGCCGTGCAATGGCTGCGCGACGGTCTCAAGATCATCGCCAAGTCGTCCGAGGTCGGCGCCCTCGCGGCGCGCGCCGATCCGGCCGAGCAGGTGTATCTGGTGCCGGCCTTCGTCGGCCTCGGCGCGCCCTATTGGGACCCGCAGGCGCGCGCGGCGATCTTCGGGCTTACCCGCAATTCCGGCGGGCCCGAGATCGCGCGGGCCGCGCTGGACGCGGTCGGCTACCAGACACGCGATCTGTTGGAGGCGATGCGCGCCGACTGGCCGCAGGCGGCCGGCGCCGAGACCGTGCTGCGCGTCGATGGCGGTATGACCGCGAGCGATCCCTGCATGCAGTTTCTCGCCGATATCCTGGCGAGCCCGGTCGACCGTCCGGTGGTGATGGAGACCACGGCCTTGGGTGCGGCCTATCTCGCCGGGCGCGAGGCCGGACTTTGCCCCGACCTCGACGGTTTCGCCGCGCAATGGCGGCTTGATCGCCGCTTCGAGCCGCACATGGATTCCACAGTTCGCGAGCGCAAATATGCCGGCTGGAAAGACGCGGTGCGGCGCACGTTAACGGCACAGTGACGGTTCCCGGGCACAATTGTGCCGGGGACAATCTGTGAACTTCACCGCCAAACAAGCCGAATATCTGATCCACCAGCTCAACGTGCTGGTGGTCGACGACAGTACGTTCATGCGCAATATGGTGCGCAGCTTGCTGTCCAACATCGGCATCAAGAAAACGCACGAGGCCGCCGACGGCATCGCCGCTTTGGAGATGATCCGCGAAGTGTCGCCGGACGTGGTCATTCTGGATTGGGAAATGCCGCTGCTCAACGGGCCCGAGCTGGTGCGCATCGTGCGCTCGCCCGGCGTCTTTCCGGTCCCCGATATCCCGATCATCATGCTCAGCGCCCACGGCGAACGGCGTCGCGTGGTCGAGGCCGCCAAGCTCGGCGTCAATGAATTCCTGTGCAAGCCGGTTTCGGCGAAGGCGTTGCAGGAGCGGCTGATCTCGATCCTGCTCAAGCCGCGCGAAAGCGTGCGGCTCGGCGAGTATTACGGCCCGGCGCCGCGGCCGATGAAGAAAAAATCTGTCGCCGAAGCTACTGCGTAGGAGCGCGTTCTTCTTTGCGCATGATCTAATCCGAAAACCGGCACCCACTTTTCGGGATCATGCGCTATTCGCGGCTGCTCTGGCCGGGGGGGCGGAATAGAAAGATCAGAAACCAGACCGGCACGATGATCAGCGAGCCGAGCAGCACGTTCGGCCAGGCCCAGGTGAAGCCTCGCTTGGCGTAATCCTCGATGCGGTCGGCCGACAACCCGAACTCGCGCATCAATTGCTCGGCGGTGATGCCGAAATGCGAGAGGATCGCCCCGACGACCAGGGAGGCGACAATGACCTTAACCAGCGTCCGAACAATGGGATTCAGCATCGGCGCCCTGTCGCGCCGGCGGCAGCCGGCGGGTGATTCGTCGTCAGGGCAATGATAGTCGAATGGGAGTTGGCGCGCATGATCCCGCTCGCGCGCAATAAACGAGCAATCAGGGCTTTTGCGCCGGCGCCTGCTCGGCCGCGGGGGGGGCCTCGGCGGCCGGCGCGCCGCCGGTCAGCCGCTCGATCGCCGAGCGCACGGCGTCGCGCGCGCTGCGTTCGCGCACCGCGTTGAGGAGCGGGGCGGCCGCGCCGGAGCGCCGGATCAGCGCTTCCGGGTCGGGCAGCATGATCGGGTCGTCCCAGGAGCCCTGCACGATAAAGGGCAGTTCGAACGGCAGGGCGCCAGGCTTGGCCGCCGTGACCAAGGCGGCGGAGCCTTTGAGATCGAGCTCGCGCTCGGGGATCGAGGCCGAGCCGGCCAACGCCAACCGCACCGCCGCCCCTTCGACCTTCATGTCCTCGACGGTCACCGTGCCCTTGACGATCTTGAGCACGACCGTGATCCGGTCGTAGGGCGTCTTGCCGCTGCGGAATTCGCCGCCACCGGACAGCGGCCGCCGCTCCAGCCGCCGCAGCAACTGCTCGACATTGATGCCCGCGAGGGCGCCGTTGAGCCCGTTGAGGCCGGCCGTGCCGTTCAAGGTCCGGGTCACCGCCAACACGCTTTCGCCGGTGCCTTCGACGGCGAGCGAAATATTGCCTTTGCCCTCGAGCCGGCGCAGCCCGAACAGCTGGCCGAGACAGTGCTCCAGATCGACGTCGGTGAATTGCAGTTGCGATTTGACGTCGACGCCGGATTCGAAAATCGCCAGCGCGACCGATCCCTGGATCAAGCCGCCATAGGCCTGGGCTTCGCCGATCGTCACGACCAGATGGCCGCCGCGCAAGTTTGCGCCGATGGCGGTGCGCCCGATCTTGGCGCCGGACATGCTGACTTTAGCGGCCGACAGCCGCAGATCGAGGTCGATGCCGGACAGTCCGTCGAGCGTGATGCGGCCGTTGCTCCATTCGCGCTGATTGGTCGTGAGCAGGCGGACGGTCGAAACATAAGGCGACAGATCGAGGGCGTCGGAGGCGAGGGTGCCTTGCAGCGTCTTGCGGCCGTCGGTGGCGAAGGTGAGTACGCCCTCGGCGGTATTGCCGTCGAGTTCGACGTTGACGCTCGACAGCCCGATATTGCCGCCGACCACATTGGTCTGGGCCTTGATCGCGAAGCGGCCGAAGCCGCCGCCGGGCAGCGGCTGTTGTCCGGTCCAGATCAGCGCATTGCGCAAGGACGGAGCGTCGGCGGCGACGGTGCCTTCGATCTTGAGCGTCGGCTTGACGCTGATTGAGCCTTCGAAGGCGGCCTTCAGCGGCGCGCCGGCGAGGCGCAGCTTCAAGCCGGAGCGGTTGCCGGTGATCGCCGCGGCAAAATCCGCCAGCGTCATGCTCGCATCGATCCGCTCGTCGTGCCAGACGAAGCGTCCGGTGGCGCCGAAGCTCTTGGAGATCGACGGCCAGGCCAGCGACAGATCGACGTTGCGCACGGTCTCGTCGATTTTATGCGTCGGATTGCGTACCATCACGGTGCCGTTGTCGATGCGCATTTCCGAGAATGCCGCTGAGCGCTGTGCCGGCTTCTGGCTGCGCGCCAGCGCGTCGATCAGACCGGCCCAGTTCGACTGGCCGTTGGCGTCGATATCGATAGCAATGGTCGGCCGCACCAAAGCGACATCGGAGATCTCGACGCGGCCGATCAGCAGCGGGAAAAACCGCAAGCGCGCGGTCAGCTTTTCGGCGGTCAGCGCCGGGCTGTTGGCGTCGCCAAGTACGACGTCGGCAAAGCTGACGCTGCCCGATGGAAACAGCGAGACCGAGGCTTCGCCGCGCAGGATCGGATTGAGCCCGGTGACGGCTCGGATCTCGGCCATCGCCTGATCGCGCACGGTATCGGCCGAAATCAACAGGCCCCCGGTCAAGAGCACGCCGATGCAGGCCGCGAACCCGGCGAGCAGGATCAATCCCAAGCGTTTTAAGCCGGTGGAGGCCGTCAAAGGCGATAATCCGGGTTTCGGTGTCGGGTCGCCGGCGGACTATACCATCGGCTCCCCCAAGGCCAACCGTGGAAGGGCTCTGTGACCCTTTCATGGCTGCGGATTAACCTTGCCGCAGCTCTATTTCGGTTCGGCCCGGCGCGGATTCCGCGAGCCGAACGATGTAGGTGACCGGCAGGATGCCGGCCGCGACGATCAGCAATGCCGCCAGCGCGCCGTCTTCGAAACTGCCGCGGGTTGCGAACTGATAGACGTAGGTCGAGAGCGTTTCGACGTTGAGCGGACGGAGCAGCAGCGTCATCGGCAGTTCCTTCAGGCAATCGACGAACACCAGAAGCGCCGCGCCCCACAGTGCCGGCCGCAGCAGCGGTAGATGCACGCTGCGCACGACGGTCAGAGGTCCGGCGCCGAGCAGCCGTGCGACGTCGTCGAATTCGGTCGACACCCGGGCGAGTCCGGCCTGCACGAAGCCGATTGATATCGCCACAAAGCGCGCCGCATAGGCGACGACCAGCGCCGCGCTCGATCCGGCCAGCACTAGTCCGACCTGCGTCCCAGTTACTGCCATGCTGACCCGGTTGATCGCCTCGTCCACGGCGACCATCGGCGACAGCAGGCCCAAGGCGAGGACCGTTCCGGGAATGGCGTAGCCCAGGCTCGCAACCGCGACGCAGGCGGCGATAAACCGCAATCGCACCAGCCGCAGCGGTACGGTTGCGGCAAGCCCGAGCAAGAGTATGAGCGCGGTGGCGCACAGCGCCAGGCCGACCGTGGTCGCGGCGTGACGCAGCAAGTCTGGATCGAAGCCGGTGAGGAGCCCGCGCCGGATTGTCTCGCGCAGCAAAAATCCGCCGGGGATGAAGAAGCCGAGCGTGACCGGCGTCAGACATGCCAGCGCCGCCAGCCAAGCCGCTCCGCCGGTCAGTTCGATTCGTGTGGCGATGCGGCTCTCCTGCGCCGACGACTGGTAGCTCTGCCGCCGCCGTCCGTAGCGCTCCAGCGCGATCAGGCCGGCGACCAGCGCCAGCATGGCGAGCGAGATCTGCGCCGCGCCGCCGAGGCTGCCGCGGTTGAGCCAGGTGGTGAACACCGACAGCGTCAGTGTCTGCACGCCAAGATACTCGCAGGCGCCGATGTCGTTCAGCGTTTCCAGCAATGCCAGCGCGACGCCGACCGCGAGTGCCGGCCGCGCCATCGGCAGCGTAATGTCGCGCAGCAGCCGCCACGGAGGCGCGCCGAGCGTGCGCGCCGCGTCGGCAAAGATCGCGCCTTGCGTCTGAAACATCGCGCGCGCGGCGAGATAGACGTAAGGGTAGAGAACAAAGCCGATGACGAAGATGGCGCCGCCGAGCGAGCGGATCGGCAAACGGTCGAACACATCGACATAAACATAGGCGGCAATATAGGTCGGGATCGCGAGTGGCAACGGCAGCAACCACAACATTGTATTGCGGCCGGGAAACTGGAACGTCGTCACCAGCCAGGCTGTGCCGGCGCCGGCAACTGCCGTGATGACGGCAACACCGGCGAGCAGCAGCGCGGTCTGCACCGCGGCGTTCGGCAGAACGTAGGCCACGAGATGCGGCCACAGCGCGGCGTCACCGGTCCAGGCGAAACGCGCCAGGCTTATAAGCGGCAACGCCACTGGCAACGCGACGCAGGCTGCAATCGCCAAGGCGAGCACTTTCAGCAACGGCCACGACGAAACGGCCCCGCGGAAGGCGGGGCCGTCGTCGAAAGGAGAGAGCGTCAAAGGCGGTGAGTTCAATTGTCGAAGCCGACCTTGTCGACGAGGTCGGCGGCCTTTTTCTTGTTAACGGCGATCTTGGACAACGGCAGTGGGTCCGGCTTGAGTGTGCCGTAGCCGGCAATGGTCGGGTTGATGGCGATGCCGGTGCGTAGCGGATACTCGTAATTGATATCCGCATACATGTGCTGGGCCTTTTCGCCCGCCAGCCATTCGATCAGCTTCATGGCGTTGGCCTTGTTCGGCGCGTGCTTGGGCAGCATCACGCCGGACACGTTCACATGGGTGCCGCCGCCTTCGAAGGTCGGCAGGATTACGCGGGTGGCTTCGGCCCACGGCTTCTGCGCCGGGCCGCCATTGATCATCAGCGCCCAGTAGTAGGTGTTGCCGATGCCGAGGTCGCACTTGCCGGCCGCCACGTCGCGCGCGGTTTCACGGTCGCCGCCCGACGGCTTCTGCGCCAGATTGGCTTTCAGCCCGCGCAGCCAGGTTTCCGCTTTGGCTTCGCCGTGCTTGGCGATGTAGGCGGCAATCAGCGCGTTGTTATAGATGTGCTGGCCCGAGCGGATGCAGATCTTGCCCTTCCATTTCGGATCGGCGAGTTCGTCATAGGTGATGGCGTCCTGCTTCACCCGCTCTTTGGACGCGTAGATCACGCGCGCGCGCATCGAAATGGCGTACCAGTGGCCTTCCGGATCGCGGTATTGCGGCGCGATCACCTTGTCGAGCGCGGGCGAGGCGATCGGCTGGCTGATGCCGGCCGCTACCGCGTCCTCCAGCCGTCCGATATCGACCGTGAGCAGAACATCGGCCGGGCTGTTGGCGCCTTCGGTCTTGATGCGTTGCTCGAGACCCGAACTGGCCGAGATCACGTTGACCTTGATGCCGGTGTCTTTGCTGAAGGCATCGAACAGCGGCTGGATCAATTTGGTTTCGCGGTAGGTGTAGACATTGACTTCGCCCGATTGAGCGAAGGCGGCGCCAGCGGCCGCAGTGGCGGCGATGGTTACGGCGATCCGCGCACGGGCGGTGAACGAATTGAACATCGGCAGTCTCCTGGCGGCGAAATCGGTTCCGGCAACGCTCCCCATGGGGGCATTGTGCGTTCCGGCGGTGATGTGAGGGCCGCGAGGTCCGGTGGTCAACAGATTTATGCAGTTAAATCAATAGTTTAGAACTATTCTAGTATACCGAAGACGACCTTCTTCCGAATTTCCTTGTCAAAGCATGTGGATAGCGGTTCGGGCCAAACACCGAACCATCGCCGGCATTTTGCGGCAAAGTGCCCCAGCGCCGGTAAGCCGAGTCACCGCAGCGTCGGCGCCTGGCCCGGCGCCGTGGCGTCGGCGATCTCGGCGATCATCTTTTTGACAATGGCCTCGCCGAACGAGGCGAAATCCTTGGCCTCGATCACGAACGAGCCCGGCCCGCCGGTGACGTTGACGCGATAATAATTCGCCAGACCGCCGGGCGGGTTGGTGTGCTCGGGATTCCAGGCCAACGGCCGCTCACTCAGAATCACCAGCCCATTGATGGTGATGCCCAGCGCCAGCGCCTCGTCGCGCGACAGCGTAATGTCGCGTCCGGCGTTGTTGGTGCCGTCGCCGGACACGTCGATGGTGTGCCGCTCGGCCTTGAAGGGCGAACGCGCAAACTGCGCCACCGCGAAATCGACGCCGCCGCTGATCGATGTCCGGTCGGCGAAGGAGCGCGGCGATTCCAGCAGGCGGTCGCCGAATTCCTGCGCCGCCTTCGGCCCGTCGATCGGCGTCCAATCGATCACGACTTTCTGGTTGCCGAAGCCGGACCATTCGAGAAACAAAACTGCAATGCGCCGGTTGCGCCCGGCGCCGATTGCGTCGAGCACGCGCTTGTTGGACATGGCGGCGGCGTAGCCCTCGCGCTGCAATTTGAACTTCTCGCTATCGACGCTGCGCGAGACATCCGCTGCCAGCACCAGCAGCAGATCGACCGGCTCCGCCGCGCGCGCAGCCGGCGCCAACATGGTGGCGAGCAGGAAGGCGCAGGAGAAAAAACGGCGCATAACCACCTCACTCCGTCGAGTGAGTGAAGTCTATCCGATCCAGCCTATTCCGCCAGCATCCGGGTGGCCGGAAACGCCACTTCGACCAGCGTGCCGTCGTCGACCTGGCTGGTGATGCGGAAGCGGGCGTGGTTGGCCTCCGACAGCGCCTTGGTGATCGGCAGGCCGAGCCCGGTGCCGCTGGAACCCCAGCGCGCCGAGGTCGCGAGCTGGCGGAACGGCTCAAGCGCGGTCTGCAATTCCTTCTCGCTCATGCCGACGCCGGTGTCGCGCACCCGCAGCACCACCTCGTGGTCATCATTGACCGCCGTGGACACGATCACCTGGCCGCCGGCGCCGGTAAATTTGATCGAGTTCGACAACAGATTGAGCGCGATCTGGCGCACCGAGCGCGCGTCGGCCACGATCTGAGGCAGCGTCGCCGGCAGCGACGTGCGGATGATGACGCGCTCTTTGTTGGCCTCTTCCTGCATGATGGCGACGCACTGCTGCACGAGGTCGTTGAGGTTCACGCTGACGAAGGTGAGTTCGAGTTTGCCGGCTTCGATCTTCGACAGGTCGAGCAGATCGTTGAGCAGCGAGATCAGGTGGCCGCCGGAGTGATGAATGTCCTTGAGATATTGCCGGTAGCGCTCGTTGCCGACCGGGCCGAAGCGCTCGTCCATCATCACCTCGGAGAAACCGATGATGGCGTTGAGCGGCGTGCGGATTTCGTGGCTGATCTTGGCGAGGAATTCGGATTTGGCGGTGGAGGCGCGCTCGGCCTGCTGCCGCGCGTTGATCAGTTCTTCCTCGGTGCGCTTCCAGACGGTGACGTCGCGCAACACCGCGCAAAGTTTTTCGCCGTCCTCGTTGCGCCCGATGGTGACGTAAAGCGGCACCAGGCCGCCCTGCTTGACGCGGCCGATCGCGTCGCGTCCGGGCTCGAGAATACCGGCGGCGGCGCCGCGCGCCAGCCGTTCGAGATAGTCGGTGACGCTACGGCGGCTTTCCGGCGCGAACAGATCGCCGAACGTCATCTCGGAAAAGTCGGCGGCGTCGTAACCGAACAGCGCCTCGGCGCTGCGGTTGGCCGACAGCACGCGGCCGGCTCGGTCGAGCACCAGCACGCCATCGGTCGCGGTGTCGAGAATAGCGCTGAGCTCGCGGTTCTCGTTCTCGAGCCGGCGCAGCGAGCGCTCCGCGGCGTTGGCGCGATCGCCATTGACCGGCTGGGTATTGATCATCAGCACCAGCGCGTTTTCGTGATTCCACGCCGCGCTGAACAGGCGGCCTTCGACCGGCTTCTGCTTGCCGTTAACCGTGGTGATGCTGAGCGTCTTGCTGCCGTTCTTGCCGGTGGGAACGGCGTCGGCCGGTGAATCCTTGGTTTCGATGAACAGGCTGTCGAGCCCGCCGGCTTCGGCCAGCGAATCCAGCGTGGCGTAGCCGGTCCAATCGAGGAAGGCGCGGTTGGCATAAACCAGCGTGCTGAGCCGATAGACCAGGATGCCGATCGGCAGCCGGTCGAGGATCGGCCGGCCTTCGGTGGCGTCGCTGGGGCGCGGGGCTTTGGGCGGCTCGGGCGGGAGTTCGGGCGCGACGAACGGCTCGGCGTCGAATTCATCGGCCGCTGGCGTGACGCCGGGCCCGCCGTTGGCGTTCTTCAGCCGGGCATTAAGCTCGCGCGCCAGTTCTTCGAAGGCGCTGTGATCGACCGGCGTGAGTGCGGGCTTCTGCTCGGCTGGTGCGGGCTCGGTCACCTGTGGCGGTGTCGCCGCAGGTTCGGACGGCGATGGCGCGCGAAATGCCAGCACGTCGGCGGTTGGCTTTTCGATGGCTGCGGGCGCGCTCGGCTTCTCGGCGGCGATGCGCGTCATGTCGCGGCAGATGCCGAAGCCACGGAAGCCTTCGAACTTGCGGTCGCGGTCGAACACCGGCAGGCCGGACATCTCGACCGCCAGCCGCTCATTCGAACCATCGACCGGCCAATGCACGACGAGGCCGCTCCAAGTCTCGCGCGACGCCAGCGCCTGGGCGATCTGGCCGTGGCTGTCGAGGTGCAGCGTCTCGGCGACTTCCGCCCACGGCCGATTGAGCACCGCGGCGGTGTTCGGGCCGACCAGCTTGGCGAAATCGTTGATACCGAGCGTGAAGCGTGTCGCCGCGTCCATCTGCCAGACGAAACGGAATTGGCGCGGCCGTCTCGGCACCGCTTGAAGCGGCACGGCGGTGTCCGTCGCGGTCTGGCGCGTCGCGGCGGAAGCCGCGATGGCTGCGGCGGCGTCGCTGGCGCGCGTGCCGGCATGACTGGTCGCTTGCGCGCTGCCCGGCGCCGCTTGGAAAGTGGCCAGCAGCGTCACGGTCGCGCCGGCGGCGAGCCGCTGCATCGCGATGTGCCCGGCGGCGACATCGCCTTCGGCAGTGCCGTTGCGGCTGGCTTCGCCGGCAAGCCGTTCGGCACCGAGCGCGAGGAGGTCGCGATGCGCGCCCATGAACTCGCGCGCCGGCTTTGTCGCTTCGATCAATTCGCCGTCGGCCGTGAACACCGCCGCGGGGCGATCGAAATCCGCCAGCAGCCGGCGTGCGCGCTCGGGCAGGCTGAGATCCTTGCCGGAGCGTTCGGTCGATACCACCAGAATGGCGGCGCTGTTGTCGCCAAGCATGATGCGCGAGCAGAGGCAGGTCAGCGTGCCGCCGAAGCGCGCGCCGAAGCCGCGCAGCCGTTCCAGCCGCGGCGCGCCGCCCTGCGGCAGCGTACCGGCGAGGCGCGCGACTTGCGCCGCGCTGACGTGGTGCGGTTCGAATTCAAGCGCGGCGAGTGCGGCGGGCGAGGGCGCGTCGAAGACCGCGGCTGCGATCGGGTTGCCCCACAGGATGCGCGGCGTGTCAGCAGCCCATAGCCACACCGGCATCGGGCCCAAGGCATGCGCCGCGAGCCGAGGATCGGTCAGCCAGGCAGATTGGAACTCAGTCCCATTCATGCTCACGTCGCACGGATTACGGCTAATAAAGCCTTAATACGGCTGGCGCGCGGTTGCGTCCACGACACAAAGCCTGACACGGCAGACCAAGCGGTGATAACGTTAATTTCGAAGGTTCCAAGGGTGGCGTGGCCGGGACGCTGACCTAGATAAACGCGAGGCCGGTGCAAAACCGGCGGCGCACATACAGGAGGTTGCGATGGCGAAAGACGGAAATTCGAACTTCGAAATCCCGGCGGAAATGCGTGCCTTTGCGGAAAAGAGCGTCGCGCAGGCGAAGCTCGCCTTCGACAGCTTCATTTCGGCCGCCCAGCAGGCGGTCAACACCGCCGAAACCCATGCCGCGACCGCGCGCGTCGGCGCCAAGGAGGCGGGCGACCTCGCCATGACCTTCGCCGAGCGAAATATCGCGTCTTCGTTCGACTTCGCCCAGCGGTTGCTGCAGGCCAAAGATCCGCAGGAAGTCGCAAAACTGCACGCGGAATACGTGAAAAGCCAGGTTGCAACACTGACCGACCAGGCCAAGGAACTCAGCAAGCAGGCGGCCAAAATCGCCGGCCAAACCACGCCGCACTGACGAAATCAGCCCTTTTTTCGCCCGCACACGGTTCCGGGGCGGCAGCCGTGGGGTAATTTCGTGACAATTTTGTGCATTGCAATATTTTTGTTGCAATGCACCACAACCGGTGTTATCTATAATTTACAGCATCTGCCCCGGCGTCCAGTCGGGCGCTTCCCAGTGGCAGGTTTTGAAACGGACGCGAACCGGCATGCCGAGGGCGGCGGTTCGCTTAGCGTCAATGCCGCCCTCCTAGTGAGGATAATCGCCATGGCCGAAACAGCCACCACCCCGACCCCGAAATCCAAGCCAAAACCAGTTGGGCTTGCGGCTCCCGCCGCCAGCTTCGAAATGCCGAAATTCGAGATGCCGAAGTTTGAAATGCCCAAGTTCGAGATGCCGAAGATGGAAGTCCCGCCGGCGTTCCGCGAGCTTGCCGAGAAGGGCATCGCGCAGGCCAAAGGCAACTACGAGAAGATGAAGAGCACCGCCGAGCAGACCACCGACATGCTCGAAGAGACCTACACCACGGCCTCGACCGGCTGCTCCGCCTACGGCCTCAAGGTGATCGAGACCGCCCGCGCCAATAGCAACGCCGCCTTCGATCTGTACGGCCAATTGCTGGGCGCGAAGACTTACGCCGAAGTGGTCGAGAAAACGACCGCCTATATGCGCACGCAGTTCGACACCTTGACCGCGCAGGCCAAGGAACTCGGCGAGTGCGCACAGAAGGTGGCGACCGATACCGCCGAGCCGATCAAGGAAACCTTGAGCACCATGCGCAAGGCGGCCTGACGCACCAAGCGTCTCGGCAGTGCCGCGGTCCATTTGGCCGCAGGTTTCAAAACCCGGGCGGGAAACCGCCCGGGTTTTGCTTTGCCCGTCCGGCTAAATCGAAACTTGCCAAAGCGGGGGGCGGCACCTAGGTTCCGCCCGTCCGGGGCGACCAAAGCGCCGGCATCCATGTGCAGGCGTAGCTCAGTTGGTTAGAGCGCTGGTCTGTGGAACCAGAGGTCGGTGGTTCAAGTCCACCCGCCTGTACCATTTCCACATTTGCCCGTAGCCCGAATTCCATTCGCGCCCGCGATCTGGCGCGGTCGGACCGCCGGCTCAGATTCAAAGCCCAAACGCAAAACGCCGACGACATCGTCGCCGGCGTTTTTATTTTACGAAATCGGCGATCAGCGCGAGCTGATGCGGCCGTTCGGACCCCGCGGCGGCGGGCCGATGAAGTTGCGCCCGCGATAGCTCGACGGCGCCTGCTGGACCTGGCCGCCGCCAAACAGGAAGTCGAAGAAGTTCGGGCCGCCCTGATAGCCGCCGCCACCGTACATGCCGACCGGCATGCGCACCGGCTTGGACGACGTATTCGGCGCGCGCTCGATCGCGATGTCCGCGACCTTGCGGTCGCTGCCCTTGAGGATCGCGATCATCCTGGCGTCGCGGCCGTAGACGTCCTTGCGCAGCTGCAGCTTGCCGTCTTCATCGACGAAGGCGGTCTGATAGGTCAGATGCACCCAGATGTTCTTGGGGAAGTTGATGTTGATCTCGCTGCCGCCGAACATCGATTGCAGTTTGGCTTCCGTGTAGCGCTCGTTCGGCATCGCCAGCGACAGCAGCTTTTCGCCGTACATCAGCGGGTTCTGCACGCGCATGCAGCCGTGGCTGAAGGCGCGCTCTTCCTTGGCGAACAGGTTCTTGTCCGGCGTGTCGTGCTGATACACCAGGAACTTGTTCGGGAAATTGAAGCGGATGCGGCCCAGCGCGTTCGCGGCGCCCGGCGGCTGATAGATGCGTACCGTGCCGTCGGCGGCCTGCTCGATCTTGAGGCCGATGCGCTCCAGCGCCTGCGGGTCTTCGCGCAGCGCCGGCAGATACTCGTTCTCGATGATCGACGGCGGCACGTTCCAGGTCGGATTGACGGTGATGAACTTCATCTCCGAACTGATCAGCGGCGTCGCCTGGCTCGGCTTGCCGGCAACGATCTTGGTCTTCCAGTATTGCTTACCGTCGTTGAAGAGCGTCAGCGTGTAGTCCGGAATGTTGACGATCACGTGCGGATTGCCGAGATCGCGCGCATACCAGCGCCAGCGTTCCATGTTGACGATGATGGTGTCGGTCGGATCGTTCGAGGGCCCGCGCGCGGCAGCCTCTTTCTTTTCGCCGTTCATCGCCTTGACGGTGTTGGCGCCGAGATTGCCGTCGGCATTGAGGCCGGCGCTCTTCTGGAAGCCGCGCACGGCCTGGCGTACGTCGTTGTCGTACTCCTCGTTGTTCTTGTCGCCGGCGATGTCGAGACGCTTGCGCACCGCGACGACCCGCTCGTCCTTCATGCCGGGGCGCAGGATCTTGCCTTCCGGCACCATCGCATGCGGCGTGGCGGCTTTCACTTCGGCCTTGGCGATCATGCCGCCGTTCTTGCGCAGTTCGGCGAGCTTTTCGCGCAGCGCTTTGAACTCGGGCATCGGCGGATTGTAGGAGTTGAGCACCTTGCCGGCATCGCCGCCGTCGGCGAGTTTGGCGAGAACGTCGGCCGGCTCCGGCGCCTTGATGTCGAACTGAATGTCGGCGGCGACGCGGGTGTAATGCACGCGGCCGGTCTGCGCCTGACGGGCAAACGTCAGCGCGGCGGCCGTCAGCTTCACTTCGGCGTCGGCCAAGGCATCGACGGTGGCGGCCGATTTGAAATTGGGCGTCGGATAGTCGGCGGGCTCGAGGCCGACGGTATCGGCCTGCGCCAGGTAGGCGATCGCCGATTTGGCGCGGTCATTGTCGGCGCCGTTGCTGACCCAGATCGGGGCGTAATTGCGTGACTTGTAATAGGTCTCGATGCCCTCACGGTCGGCCTTGCGGCTGATGCTGCGGTCGAGCTTGCCGACGATCTCGCGCAGCCTGTCGGATACGGCGCTGTCGGCGATCGTGGGGGCGGGGGCCGGGGTCGCCACGGTGGCCGGCAGGGGGGCGTCGATTGTGGCGGCGGGCGGCGCTACAGGCTGCGCAACCTGAGCCGGCGCGACGTCCTTGGGCGGCAGGGTGGTGTCCGGCGTTGGGACCGTCGCCGCGGGCGCGGTCTGCGTGTCGGACGATTGTGCCAATGCTTGTCGAAGGCTGCCGGGGTGGCTGGACAGCACGAGCACAAGTCCGAGGGCGGTCGAGGCCAGCAGACGGTCGAAACGGACGCTTTTCACTCAACGTCTCCTAAATTCTCGGGGCGCAGGACCCCC
>JANMSZ010000115.1:0-1826 GCA_031389925.1 Hyphomicrobiales bacterium
ACCTTGAGATTGTCGGTCGAGACCACCACCGGCGCCTCGGGCCGCGGCGGCGCCGGATCGGGCTTCGGCTCGGCCGCGAGCAGCGCCTTGGTGTAGGGATGCTCCGGCGCGGTGAACACGCGCTCGACCGGCCCCTGCTCGACGATCTTGCCGTGCTGCATGACGCAGACCCTGTCGGCGATCTTGCGCACGATGACGAGGTCGTGGGTGATGAACAGCATCGACATGCCGAGCCGCGCCTGCGTGTCCTTCAGCAGCTTCAGGATTTGCGCCTGCACGGTGACGTCGAGCGCCGTGGTCGGCTCGTCGGCGATCAACAGATCCGGCTCGTTCGCCAAAGCCATCGCGATCATCACGCGCTGGCGCTGACCGCCCGAGAGCTGATGCGGATAGCTCGCCAGGCGGCTCGCCGGATCGGGAATGCCGACATGGTCGAGCAGCTCGATGACCCGCGTGCGCGCCGCCTTGCCGGTGATGCCTTTATGCAGCAGCAATATCTCGCCGATCTGCTTCTCGATCGTGTGCAGCGGATTGAGCGACGTCATCGGCTCCTGGAAGATGATGGTGATGTCGTTGCCGCGCACCTTGCGGATGTCGCGCTCGGCCATCGTCAGCAGTTCCTGGCCCTTGAACGTGATCGTGCCGGACGGATGATGCGCCGACGGATAAGGCAGCAGCTTCATCACCGACAGCGCGGTCACCGACTTGCCGGAGCCGCTCTCGCCGACCAGCGCCACGGTCTCGCCTTTGCCGATGTCGAACGACACGCGGTCGACGGCCAAAATCTCGCGGCTGCCAATGCCGAAAGCGACCGAGAGGTCCTTGATGCTGAGAAGCGGTTCGCTCATCGAAACGTCTTCCTTGGATCGAAGGCGTCGCGTACGCCCTCGCCGATGAAAATCAGCAGCGACAGCATGATGGCGATCGAGAAGAAGCCGGTGAGGCCGAGCCACGGCGCCTGCACGTTGGCTTTGCCCTGGCTCAGCAGCTCACCAAGCGAAGGAGAACCCGGCGGCAGGCCGAAGCCGAGGAAGTCGAGCGCGGTCAGCGTCATCACCGACGACGACAGAATGAACGGCAGGAAGGTCATGGTCGCGACCATGGCGTTCGGCAGCAGATGGCGGAAGATGATGGTGCCGTTGGAAACGCCGAGCGCGCGCGCCGCCTGGATGTATTCGAAATTGCGGCCACGCAGGAATTCCGCGCGCACCAGCCCGACCAGCGACACCCAGGAGAACAGCAGCAGTATCCCCAAGAGCACGAAGAAGCCCGGCACCAGCACCGACGAGATGATCAGCAACAGATACAGCGAGGGGATCGAGGTCCATATCTCGATGAAGCGCTGGAACAGGAGATCGACCCAGCCGCCGAAATAGCCCTGCACCGCGCCGGCGGCGATGCCGATCACCGACGAAATGAGGGTCAGCGCCAGTCCGAACAACACCGATATCCGGAAACCATAGATCAGCCGCGCCACGACGTCGCGGCCGCCGTCATCGGTGCCGAGCCAGTTCGATTCCAGTTCACCGCATTTGGCGAAATTGTTCTTGATGGCAAACTCGCAATCCTTCTGATTGAGCAGCCAGGTCGGCTTGGACGGAAACGGCGACGGCGGCTTGCTGACCTGCGTGTTGTAGGAAAACCGTACCAACGGCCAGACGATGCTGCCGCCTTCCTTGACGATCAGGCCCATCAGATAGTCGTCGCGATAATCCGCTGCGGTCCCGAACAAATTCGGGTCGTCCTTCGGCCCGAACGCCGTATCCGGATAGGTCATCACAGCGGGGAAGAACGACTTGCCGTTGACGTGGATGAAGATCGGCTTG